>JBOGMI010001039.1:0-1595 GCA_050746645.1 Bryobacteraceae bacterium
ATCGCCCGTCCATGCGAGCGTAGAACGCTTTCAACTCCGCGCTCTTGTAGCCCGCCTGGCTGGCGTCCAGGCTGAACGTCAAAAGGTGCTCCTGGTTAAAGCCAATCGCGACGGAATGAAGATTGGCGAGTGTGCGCACGAAGATCGCGGCTGCTAGCACAAGCAGCAGGGATAGAGCGATCTGAGCTACCACGAGGAATTGACCAAGGCCGATACGCCGGCCGCGCCTGCGAGGGGCGCTGGCACGGCTTTGTTTGAGAGCCGGTGTGAGATCCACGCGCGTGGCTTGGATCGCCGGGGCCAGTCCGAAGAGAATGCCTGTGACCAGTGCGACCGCGAGCGTGAAGGCGAGAATATGCCAGTCAAGCCCCGCGCGAACGGCGAGATCCTCGCGGCGGCTGACGAGCATCCAAATAAGGAAACGAATCCCGGCGGCTGCAACGCCCAGGCCGAGGATGCCTCCCGGTACCGCCAGCATCAAGCTTTCGGTAAGCAACTGCCGCACGACGCGAAGGCGGCTTGCGCCTAGACTAAGTCGCACGGCCATTTCGCGCCGTCTCGCTGCCGCACGAGCGAGGAGCAGGTTGGCAATATTGGCGCACGCGATGGCGAGAATGAAGGCCACCATGGCCATGAGCACGAAGAGCGGCTTCGAATAGTGGCGACGCAACGCATCCATGCCCGATCCGCCTTTTTCCAGCCAGAGCGCCGGAAGGTTCGCCCGCTCCTTATCATTCCTCGCCGAGGCCAACACAAATTGATGGAATCTCGCGGCAAGCTCCACTTGCGCCTTCATCAATGTGACATCGGGGCGCAGGCGGCCCAACATATCGACCCAATAGAAATGTGGATCGATAAACATTGTGTCGCGTTCGTTGCCGTAATTTCGGGCGAGCGATGGCCGATTCGAGATGGGAACGTAGAGTACCGGGGCGGAGCCGGGCCTAACCCCAAAAAATTGAGGCGGAGCGACACCCGCAATCGTGAACGGAGTGTCATTGATCCGCATCGTGTGACCAACGGCTGCCGGATCTCCATCGAAACGCGTTTGCCAATAGGTGTAACTGAGGACCGCAACCTGCGTTCCGTTGTCGCTGGTGTCGATGAGCCGGCCGGCAGCCGGAACGAGCCCCAAGCCGCTGAAGAAATTGCCCGAGACGAATTCGACGTCGCCGAGTTCGGCTTGCCCGTGGACGATCAGGTTGAGTTGCCGGGCATCTTTGAATGCGAACAAGGCCGAGAAGACATTATTGTGATCGCGAAGTAGCTTGTAGGCGGTCCAGGGGAAATCCGGGCTGGCCACGCCGCCGCCCGGCTCATCAAAGCTGCTTCCGTTGTGGCCGTTGACGTCCTGTTTCGCTCGCCAATTCAGGATGGCCAGTTCACCGGGATCCTGCACCGGCAGCGCGCGCAGCATCACCGCGTCCATCAGGCTGAAGATCGCCGTATTCGCGCCGATGCCCAAGGAAAGCGACAGCACTGCCATGGCCACAAATAGCGGGTTCTTGCGCCACGTGCGCCAGCCGTATCGAATATCCTGACCGAAGCGTTGCAGCCAGGTCCAGCCCCAGACTTCGCGGACGTCTTCTTCGCGC
>JBOGMI010001040.1:0-1003 GCA_050746645.1 Bryobacteraceae bacterium
ACAGGGCTTTGGCTAGTCGTTCTATGTACCGCTTCGGCCCGTTGGCTGGGCGCATGGGGAGCTAAGCAGCACTCCCAAATGGTTGACGCGGCCTTAGCTGTAGTTCCTCCGAAGGACCACCTTTCGCAGAGGCTGGGTGAAGAAGCGTGGAACCTGCGCTATTACGTTCAGATGCCTGACTGGATTGATTGCTTTGTGTCCGTCTCTGACAATTGGTCGATCCGCGACCAGAGGTTTGGGAGGGTTCACACGCAGTTTTATGCTAACGATTATCTCCGCTTCCCTGGAACGCCCTGGCCGCTCGATCACGGGTTCCCCTCGGTTTTGGCACTCTACCGTCCTTTTTTCTTCCGCGCCCTTCAAGCCCTGCGAACCGAATCTCCTGCGAACGCTGCGCGATGGGTGGGAACTCTTCTTCATTTAGTGGCGGACTCAGGCTCGCCCGCGCACACCCTGGGAGTTCACGGAGAGACGCACGTCCGAATGGAAACCTGGGTCGATGCTTCACGCCTCGGCTTGGCGGGCTACCAACCTAAGTTGCTCGGACAAACAGACGAAGAGGCTGCTGAGGGTTTGGTCAACCGCATGAACGGTCTTATCGAATTCAGTAAGCAGCATGCATATCGCATGTTGCCGCTCGCGCAGGCGAACAAAAGAGCCGCGGTCGAACCGATCGAAACGGAAGTTGCGATCGAGACGGCCAAGGTTACGGCCGATGTCATCCACACCCTGCTCGTGCTCACGGCGCGGTCAGGGGGGACAGGAACTGCTTCCCTCATTGCCAGGGTGTCCGCGCCACCGGTAGTCGGCATGGAGTTCGTTCCGGCGAAGCTTATGCTAGTCGGAACCAATTACAGCACGTTGAGTGGACCGTTACTAGGAACGCCAAAGGAGTATCGTGCCTCATTTACTTTCCATAATCTGCCGGCGGGCTCTTACCGAGCGATTGTCGAACGCACCGGGGCGCGCCCTCTTTTCGTCGGCCGCCTCGTATTGCATCCCA
>JBOGMI010001041.1:0-3522 GCA_050746645.1 Bryobacteraceae bacterium
AATTGCAATTTGGTCCCGCCATTCGGCGGGAACCGATACGAACCGGCCGTCGCGCAATTCGCAACGCATGCCGCTGCCGGTCCGCTCGATTGCAACCACGAGATTGTTCCAGGCGCGGTCCGGCACAGCACAGTTTACGTTTTCAAGCGACCGGCTGCAAACGAGGTGTTTACAAGGAGATCTATGGAAGTTACCGTCCATACCGACGATTTGGCAAAGGTGCTGCGCCTTGTGCAGTTCCTGACCGAACGAAAGAGCACGGTGCCGATTCTCGGCACCATTCTGCTGCGTGCTGATCAAAAAGGCTTCTCGATCAGCGGCACCGATCTCGAACTGGGAGGTATTTGTTATTGCCGGGCAACGGTCAAGCAAGCCGGGTCCGTTGCCGTTCCGGTACACCGGCTATTCGAATACGTGAAAATGCTGCCCGATGGAGACCTGTTGTTGAAGGAGCAAGCTGCGGGCTGGCTCGGACTGTCGTGTGCGCGGTCCCGCTCGCGCATCGCTGGTTCGGCTGTTGATTCCTATCCGGAGTTGCCGAAGCCGCCTCGGGAAGGGGTGAGCCTCTCCTGCGGGCTGCTGGCGCGCCTGGCCGAGAAGGTGATCTTCGCCATTTCGACTGAGCAGGGTTCGCCGAATCTTGCTGGCGCTCTTCTGAAGCTGGAGAAATCCGGTGTCACCATGGTTGCCACCGACGGGCACCGTCTGGCATTAGCGGCCGCAACGGTTGACCTGCCGGGCGTTGAGGAACCAATCGAGGTCTTCGTTCCGAAAAGGGCGCTTTCTGCCTTCCTTCGTTTCGCCGAAGGTAGAAACGACCAGCCAGTCCGTTGTACCGTCACAGAGAACCATATCTTCTTCGTCTGGCAAGAACGGCTGCTGCTGAGCCGTAAGCTGAGCGGCGCGTTCCCGGACTATCCGCGCGTGTTGCCGGAACAGTATAGCCGGTCGCTGTCGCTCGATCGCGGCGAACTGCGCGCTTCGATCGAGCGCGTTTCCCGATTCGCCGAGGAGCGCACGCGCTGCATGGTCGTGGAAGTGTCGCCCGGCCAGCTCGCGCTCCAAGCCGAAGACAGCAATGTCGGCCGGAGCGAAGAGGTGCTTCCCGTCGCCTACACCGATGAGCCCGTGCGAATTGGTTTCAATGCGTCGTATCTCACCGATTTCCTGAGCCACAGCGAACACGGGCAGGTTCGCTTCCTGTTCAAGGACGGAAGCAGCGCGGCCGAACTGCAACCCGAGGAGGGCTCCGGCAATTTTGACTACCGGTACGTAGTCATGCCCATGCGGGTACCTTCATCCGCCGTGTAAACGCAGTTAGTCCGCAGACTAAGAACACCACAGTTAGTCAAATCAGATAAGGAGATCTATGTTCATCGAACTTGAACCGTTATTGGCAGATCGCACGCTTGTGCTCACTGTCTCAAGAATCGATCGTCACGCCATCCGTGTGAACGTTATCCCAAAGGCTCGAAGGGAAAATGACGAAGCCGAAAAGGCTATCGCGACGCCACTGTCTATCACCGGAAGCGCAGCGGAGTTGGACCGCGAACTGCCGGCACAGCTTGCCTGCTACACAAAGGCCATCCTTGAAATGGCCTCCGCTTTGCAGCAGGTTCAGGAAGCCCACAAAGCGGCGCTCGAAGAAATTGAAGCGGAAAATAAAAAGGCGCTCAATGCTAAGCGCAAAATCTCCGGGGCCAAGGCACCGCCCAAGGCTGAGGACAATGTCGCTCCTGCTAAGGACGGCCAACCAGTGTCTGAGGCAAAACCGCGGCCACCGGCCGCAGTTACCACCAGTTTGTTCGACGATCCTTCTCCGGCCGATTCGGTGAACCTGTCGTGCAGCCCGATCGCAAACCGGGAAGATGCGCGCGACAACGCTTCCAAACGAGATATAGCTGCGGGTGCCTAATGCGTGCCTAAATACAAATTAACAAAAGAGATGTAGGTTGCCAGAGTAAATGAAATCGGCAGCGTTGTAAACAAAGCCTGGGTGGTAGGTCCATGCCAGGCTACATGAAAATTCTTGCCGCAATTCCTGAAAGTCTCCTATCCACCGGTCACGATTCTTGAAATATCCCTGCTTTCCGAGTAGGTGATGATGATGGGCCGGGAACTGCGTCGTGCTGGCACCTGCAAAACAGGGACCGCTGGGCGGCTCTAGCCTAGATCAAAGTTCTCTTAATATCTATCCAATGCTAACTTGGTCCATTTTGTACTTCCAGCGAAAGACCACCGGATCCGCATTGACTTCTGCGAAGTAGTGATGAATTCTGTCGATCAACTCCTGTTTGCTGGCGACTCGGATACCGCGAAGCATACTCCGGGCCATTTTGCTGAACATAGTTTCCACGATGTTCAGCCAGGAGCCATGCTTTGGCGTGAAGACGAACTCGAACCGGTGTGGGTGAAGGTTCAGCCAGGCTTGTGTCTGTTTTGAGATGTGCGCCGAGTGGTTGTCGAGCAGCAGCCGGATGCGGGTCTGGGGCTGGTATGCCGCGTCCAGTTTAGCCAGCAGTGCGATGAAATCGGCACTGGCGTGGTGGTCGCTGACGATCTCCGTCACTCGGCCGGTGTGGAGATCCAGACCGGCCAGCAACGATACCGTCCCTAGCCGTTTGTACTCGTAATCCCGCAGATGACTGGCAAACTCATTCGCCTTTGGCGGCCGGTCCGGCGCCGTCGGGGCCAGCGCCTGGATGCCGGGTTTCTCATCGTAGGAGATCGTTACCACGGCCGGCTCTTTCAGTTGGCCTTCCAGCAATCCAGTATTGACGATCTCGACCTCCTTGTAAACGTGTAAAACCTCTACCATCTTCCGCTCAAACTCCGGGTCCCGGCGCTCCACATAGTAGCGAATCTTGTGCGGCCGGATCTCGCCTTGAGTCAGTATCCGATGCAGTTTGGAACGGCTCAGTTCGATCAGACTGGGGTGACCCGCTTGGACGCAATGCTTCCGCACGTAACTCTGCAAGAGCGCATAGGTCCAAAGTTCGTAAGCGTAGCCCAACTCCTTCGGCTTCCGGCAGGCGCAGTGCAGCACCCAGGCGATGGCATCGTCCGGAATGCGGCGGCTCTTGCCGGGCCGCGGAAGTTCCCCCAGCGCCGCTTCCAGTCCAAACCGAAGGAACTTGCGAGCGCACAAAGCCACCGTATGACGATTCACGCCGTTGCGGCGGGCAACGCTCCCGTCACTCATTCCGCCGGCCGAGTCCAGAAGTATGGCCGCGTGCAATATCCCTCGTTTCTCTCCACTGCGAGAGCGGCGGAGGCTCTCCAGTCTCCGCTTCTCGTCCGCCGATAGGCTCAATGCTTGTCGCTTCGTAACGAATGGCATAAACCATTCTGGCACGAAAATGTTTCTACAGTATAGATATCAACAGAACTTTGATCTAGGAACGCCAAAGGAGTATCGTGCCTCATTTACTTTCCATAATCTGCCGGCGGGCTCTTACCGAGCGATTGTCGAACGCACCGGGGCGCGCCCTCTTTTCGTCGGCCGCCTCGTATTGCATCCCA
>JBOGMI010001042.1:0-2315 GCA_050746645.1 Bryobacteraceae bacterium
CTCCAGGCCAAACCGCGCGACCAACAGGAATCGCCGCGGAAACCCTGCTGCGTCGATTGACGCAGGAACTCGCCGCTTTCGAGATCGAAGATGCCCTCGTGTGCGGTGGATCCGTCGCCGCGCACCAGAAAACGCCGCGTGGTCACGCAATGCCGCACCGCGATGTCGCGCAGGCGCTTGTCGTTGCTTTCGCGCGCGGCGTAAAAAACGATGCCGACGTTCATCATGATGTCGATAAACAGCGAATCTTCGGCAACAAAAGAGCGCAGGTATTGGCCGGCCTCGTTATAGCGCTGGGACAGCGTGCGGCCGGCCGTCACCACAACCTCGCGAAGCGCGGGATCCTTCGCAATTTGATACCAGCGCAAGTAGGTGGGAAAGAAAATAAAGCCAAGATCGTGCACGTCGGTATCGCTCTTACGCTCCTCCAATGGTTTGGTGTAGCGGATCGCGTGCTCCGTCCAAAACTTCGAGTCGGCGTGGTCCGGGCCCAGGTAGCGGGAAAACAGCCACATCATGCCGGGCAGAAAGCCGTCGCACCAATGCGTCCAGGCCGGGCCTTCGTGCCGCCATTTGCCGCCCGCGGTGTACATGGGATGAAAATCGGGATCGGAGGCGATCAACCGCTTCACTTGTTTTTGTGCGAACGTCATCGCGTTTTCGAGCAACTCTTTGTCGGAGTCGTGAATGAACTGGATCACCGGGGCACCTTGGACGATTATAAGGAGCGGGCGCTTCGGCTCTGTGACTGACCGATCCGGCGATCGGCGTCAACTGGGTCAATCGCATCCGAGTGAGAAGCGCAAGGCCGCGCAAACCTCGCGCATCCGCGGAGCACTCAAAGAGGCAATGCGCCGGCCCAAACGTTCCTGGCTAACGGTAACGATGTTGTGCAGATTAATCGAGCAGGCACCCTTCATTCCGTCTTCGATGTCCAGAATTACTTCGGAGGCTACACTGCGGATCGTTGACGTAATCGGCGCTATCGTCACGGTCGCCAGAAGGCCGATCGAGCTGTCCCTGGTTAATATCAGTACCGGTCGCCGCTTGTCTGGTCTTGCGAAATCATAGAGGTGGATGTCGCCTCGGCTTAGTCTTCTGGCCACACGGCCGCGTCCTCCCACACGCGGTATTCTTCGCTGCGCTGCGGATGAGCCATGTAGCCGCGCCGCTCCTGGGCCTCCAATTCCAGTTCACGCAGCCGCTTTAAATGCTTCTCCAGCGCTTCCCGGATTAATGCCGATCGGTTCATCTTTTGCCGCTTTGCCGCGAGATCGGCTGCCTTCAAAAGTTTTGCGTCGAGCACTACTTGAATCGTTTCCATCTGTGGAACTCCTTCCACAGTATACTGGGCAGCGCTGCCGACGGCCCATTCTGCTACCATCGGTTCGCATGGTTACGATTACTGTCCGCAACGATGGGTCGATTCGCATCGAAGGAGAGTTCGTTCTTCAGGACGCCGAAGGCAATGCCTACGGCCTGGGAGGCCGGACGAGGATATCGCTCTGCCGCTGCGGGATGTCCGAAGACAAGCCGTTTTGCGACGGATCGCATAAGCGCAATGGGTTTGTTTCCGACTGCAAGGCGCACGATCTTCCGCCGCTGCCTCCTGCGAAGAATGCGTGAGCAGGCCGGAGCAGGATCAGTCTTGCTCGGAGTCGGAGCCTGTTTCGCCGCGCGATCTTCCCGGGAGCCGGTGCAACAGCAAAGGAAATACCAGCGCCACGATAAAGTACGCCACGGTAACCGCCAAGGCAAGCATGCGCAGACCGGCGCCGCACGCCATCCCGACCGCCGTCACTAACCAGACCGTGGCAGCCGTTGTCAACCCCTTGACCCTTCTCCCCTGCACGAAAATAAGTCCCGCGCCGATGAAGCCTATCCCGGTGACGATCTGTGCCGCGACACGGGAGGGATCCAGCACAATGCGGCCGGGGGAAAGAACATCGCTGAAGCCGTATTTCGAGATCAGGACAATCAGAGCCGCCGCGGTGCCGACAATTGTATACGTCCGCAGGCCAGCGCTCTTGTGACGCAGCTCGCGCTCCAGACCGACGGCGGCGGAGAGCACGAACGCCGTGCCCAGCTCGGTGAATTGTCTTAAGCCCTCCCCGTGGTTTGCCAAAAGCAACATGCCCACATTTTAAGCGCGTGCGTTTTCTCTCCAGGCGCCTGATGCTATTCCCGGACAATCCGGCTGCGCCTTCTTCTTTCCATGCCCGACACCACCTGCGCATGGTTCACCGCCGCCGTCAGCGAGACGCCTCCAATGCTGTTGCCGATCAGCGTGGGCAGCATGTAGCCCCAGGCCACAG
>JBOGMI010001043.1:0-1480 GCA_050746645.1 Bryobacteraceae bacterium
CACTCACGTTAACTTTGCTGATCTCGAAGAAAGTCCTTTCGGTTGCCGACAGCCGGCGGCGGCACATCCCGTACCTTCAGCCAATTTTCGATGTACGGCGCGTTGTCGATTCGTGGTTCGGTTTCAAGCTGAAGCTCGGCGGCCAGGAACGCGCTGCCAAGCTCAGCGATCAATTCCTCGATGGTAGGCGGTTATTCAGGTCTTCTTTTTCCGGCCAAACCGCACGTTCAGACGCGGCCGCGAGCGAAGCCCAGTTTCTTCATTCGGCTTCTCAGCGTGTTGGGGTGCAGGCCCAGGATTTGCGCGGCTCCGAGCGGGCCTTCGATCACCCAGGCGGTTTTTCTGAGTGTCTCGCCGATATGCCGCCTCTGTATCTCGTCTAGCGAGACCTCTTCGGGAGAACCGCCCGCCTCGGCCGCCGGGAAGCTTGCGGCCGATAGGAAATCGCCGCCCAATTTGACCACCGGCCCGCGGTTGAGGATCACGGCGCGCTCGATCACGTTTTGCAGCTCGCGGACATTGCCGGGCCAATCATAGCCCGACAGCACACCCATGGTTTCCTGGGCGACGCCATTGAATGGCTTGCCAAGCTGCCGGCTGAAGCGTTCCGCGAAAAACGCGGCCAGCAGCGGAATGTCCGATCTCCGCTGCCGCAGCGGAGGCAAGGTGAGCGGCAGCACGCTCAGGCGAAAATACAGATCGGCGCGAAATTGCCCTCCGTTCACCGCACGGCCTAGATCGCGGTTGCTTGCGGCGATGATACGCACGTCCACGTGCATTGTCCTGCTTGTGCCCAGTGGTTCGAACTCCTGCTCCTGCAAAACGCGAAGCAGCTTCACCTGCACCTCCAGCGGAAGCTCGCCGATCTCGTCCAGAAATAGGGTCCCGCCGTCGGCCAGCTCGAATCTTCCCAGGCGGTTTTCCAACGCTCCCGTAAAGGCGCCTTTGCGATGCCCGAACAGCTCGCTTTCCACCAGACCCGTCGGAATGGCGCCGCAATTCAGCTTCACGAGCGGCCTGTGCTTGCGCTGGCTTCGGTTGTGCAGCGCCCGCGCAATCAGTTCCTTGCCGGTGCCCGTCTCCCCCAGGATCAGCACCGTCGAGCCGGTCACCGCCATCGTTTCCACTTGCTGCAGCACGCGTACCAGAGCCGGATGCCGTCCCACAATCTCTTCGAAATTGTGCTCGGTCTGGATCTCTTCCTGCAGATACACGTTTTCGGCTTGTAGCTTTTGCTGCAGGGTGTGTACTTGCGCCAGGGCTGCTTCGAGTTCTCGCTCCGCCCTTTGGCGCTTGAGTTCCGCCGCCGCCCGGGCGGCGAAAATCTGAATCGCGCCGATCTGGCGGGCATCGTAGCGGGTCGGCCGGTTGTCGCCCGCCACCAGGTGGCCGATGATCTGGCCGCCGGGGTCCAGCATCGGGACTCCTAAATAACTCTGTGATCCGCTCGCGCGAATTGCTTCGTTTTCCGGAAACACCG
>JBOGMI010001044.1:0-1946 GCA_050746645.1 Bryobacteraceae bacterium
GCGCCCATATCGAGCGCGACCACTTGTTTGTCCTTTAAGCCTTCGGGGACGTCGCCGCGCACGATGCGCTGCGCTAGACCCTCCACAATGGCGGTTTTTCCGACTCCCGGTTCGCCGATCAGCACGGGATTGTTCTTGGTACGCCGCGAAAGCACTTGGATCACGCGGCGGATCTCTTCGTCGCGTCCGATGACCGGGTCGAGTTTGCCTTTGCCGGCCAGATCCGTCAGATCGCGGCCATATTTCTGCAAAGCTTCGTAAGTCGCCTCCGGATTTTGGCTCGTGACCCGCTGGTGGCCGCGCACCTCGACCAGCGCCTTCATCAGCCGGTCGCGCGTCAGGCCGAATTCGCGCAGCAGTTTCCCGGCCTCGCCCTGGTCCTCAGCCATGGCCAGTAGCAGGTGCTCCACCGAGACGTATTCGTCTTTGAGGCGTTTGGCCTGGCTCTCGGCCGCATTCAGCAGCCGCGACAGGCGCGCCGTCACGTACATCTGGCCGGCCTGCGCGCCGCCGCCCGAAACCTTAGGCAGCTTGTCGATCTCCTGCTGGAGGCGCCGCTGCAGGGTCTCGGCCGGAATATCGGCGCGCGCCAGAATCGCAGGCGTCAGACCGCCTTCTTGAGCCAGCATCGCCGCCAGCAGATGCTCGACATCCACCTGCTGGTTGCCGTGTTCGGTCGCCAGAGTCTGCGCCTGCTGGAGAACCTCTTGCGATTTCTCTGTCAGGCGATTAAAATCCATACGTTTCTCTTGTTCCTCGTTGCGATGGTAGCATATGAGCGTATCTCAGTGCAACAAGTTGAGTGTTACATGCTAATAAAATGACTAGAACCCTCCCGTTCGTTGTAACTCTTTGTATTTGCAGTGCTTTTCCCGCCGACGCCTGGTGGGAAAATGGCCATCGGGTGATTGCTCGCTTGGCGGCTGCCCATCTGACGCCCGCCGCCCGCGCCCGCGTCGCCGAAATTTTGCAGGTTCCGGACACCCCAGCCGCCGTCGCCCAAGCCATGGCCGAAGCCTCTACCTGGGCCGACGAAACCAAAGGCGAGACCGGCACCGGATCTTGGCACTTCATTGACTTGACGCTTCAGGACCGGAAATCGGACATCCCGAGGCGCTGCCCGGAGCGGAATTGTGCTCCGGCGCGCATCCGGCAGTTCGCTGCCGTACTGGCCGCGGGGAAGCGCGACGAGGATTCCCTGCGCTACGTGATTCATCTTGTGGGAGACATTCACCAGCCGATGCACACGGTGACCGACGCCGACCGGGGAGGAAACTGCGAGGAGTTAACCGAGCCGATCGACAGCGCAAGGAATCTGCACGCGCTCTGGGACGGGCCGTTGGTGGATGAATTGGGCCGGAATTCGGTTCGGCTGGCCGCGAAACTGGAGCGCTACGCCGAGTCGCTCGGCCCCGCGACGGAATCTCGCTGGGCGAGCGGCGACGTGGACGATTGGGTATGGCAGTCGCACGAAATCGCGGTTGACGACGTTTACGACAGGCTGCACGTTCCGGTCGAGCCGCCCGAGTTTCTGAGAAGCTGCCGTCAGGCGCCGCTAGCGATTTGGGACTTCCGCCCGCCGATCGATTCGGCTTATTTGGATGCGATGGAACCCGTGGTGCGCGACCAACTCGTCAAAGCCGGCCTGCGCTTGGCGCGGATGTTGAACAGAACTCTTTAAGTGTGTGCACGGCGAAGCGGAACAAATGGGTTTACGACTCGCACAGTTCCATAAAGGGCCATAACCGGTCTTTCCTTACTTTAGCTTTAGCAAGGAATCAGTCCTTGTTTGTCAAAGCCGGTTTGCACTCGGGTGTTAAACGGTGCCGTACTCCTGCATCTCCGCTCCGGGAGCAAGGATCTCCAAGGTTGGGAAATACGATCGGTATCGTGCTTCATCGCGAGTCAGAAGGGCGAGTTTTTCGACGGCCGCATGGGCGCCGATG
>JBOGMI010001045.1:0-1747 GCA_050746645.1 Bryobacteraceae bacterium
TTCCTATTGAGTCTCTATACGAGAGTACGCCGATATGTATAGAATGTCAATAGGGAACCGTCGAGGTCAGGAATTTGTTATCGCCCGAACGGGTCTCGCGAGCTTCCGGAACGGCGTTCGCACGCGCCAGGACGATCTTCATATCGTACTTTTCCTGATACGCGGGTTGCACAAAACCCGGCATCTAACCGTCGATGCCTGAATCCGACGGCTTTTCTCCCCTTCGCTGGCCGGTGCTGCGCCAGATCCAGAACGGCGATGCCCTGGGCTTGGGCAAATCGGCGGTTTCCGCGCACACCGAATCGCTTACCGCGCGCACGAAGAGCGCGGACAAAGTGGTCGGCTCGGTCTGCCCCTACTGCGGCGTCGGCTGCGCACAGTTGGTCTATGTTAAGAACGAAAAGATTATCGACATTGAGGGCGATCCCGCATCGCCTGTATCCAACGGGTGCCTCTGCCCGAAAGGTGCGGCCACATTTCAATTGGTCACCGGCGCGCATCGAGTGAGCGATGTTCTCTATCGCCGTCCGCATGGCACCAAATGGGAAAAGATTCCGCTCGCGAAAGCCATGGACATGGTTGCGGCGCGGGTGAAGAAAACGCGCGACGAGCATTGGGAAGAAGCGGACGAAAAGGGCAATCCGCTCCACCGCACCATGGCGATCGCGCATCTGGGGGGCGCGACGCTCGACAACGAAGAGAACTATCTGATTAAGAAACTCTTCACCGGCCTCGGTATCGTTCAGGTAGAAAATCAGGCCCGTATTTGACACTCCGCAACGGTCCCCAGTTTGGGGACCTCGTTCGGCCGGGGCGGCGCCACCACGTTCCCAGGCGATTTGGTGAACTCGGATGTCATCGTTATCCAAGGCTCGAATATGGCGGAGTGTCACCCGGTCGCTTTTCGCTGGGTGATGCAAGCCAGGGAGCGCGGCGCAACGATTATTCACGTAGACCCGCGTTTCACGCGCACGAGCGCTGTCGCCAATATGCATGTGCCGATTCGCGCGGGTTCCGACGTCGCTTTTCTCGGCGGCATCATTCATTACATCCTGGAGAACGAACGCTACTTCCGCGATTACGTCGTTCAATACACCAATGCCCCCGCCATCGTTACACGCGCATTCAAAGACACTGAAGAGATCGATGGCCTTTTCAGTGGGTGGGAAAAGAAGAAGGGCGAATACAACAAGCGCACCTGGATGTATGAAGGCGTCGATCCGGAGGCGGCCGCGGGAGCGCGCGAATCGCAAGCGGCCAAGAAAGGCGAGGCGATTCAGCGCAAACCGATCCAGGCGGAGCATATCGATCCTACGCTGCAACATCCGCGCTGCGTGTTTCAAATTTTAAAGCGGCATTATGCGCGCTACACGCCGGAAATGGTGGAGGAGACCTGCGGCGTTCCCAAGCATCTGTTCCTCAAAGTAGCGGAAGCGCTCTGCCGCAATTCCGGCCGCGAGCGGACGGGCGCTTTTGTTTATGCGGTCGGCTGGACGCAGCATTCAAACGGCGTACAATACATACGCTCGGCCGCCATTATCCAGTTGCTTCTCGGCAATATGGGACGCCCCGGCGGAGGCATCATGGCGCTGCGCGGCCACGCTTCCATTCAAGGCTCAACCGATATTCCTACGCTCTACAATCTGCTCCCCGGCTATCTGCCGATGCCGCACTCCAAGCACGACAAAGACTACCAAACGTACATCAAGCTGAATCAGCCGCCCTCCGGCTGGTGGGGCGAATTTAA
>JBOGMI010001046.1:0-1428 GCA_050746645.1 Bryobacteraceae bacterium
GAGCCAGCAGAGCGCGCCTGGTCCGGCAATCTCTGACGGAAAGCCTGCTGCTGGGCCTAATTGGCGGGGCGGCCGGCTGCGGCTTGGCCTGGGGAATCGTCCGAACTTTGGCGGCACTCGCTCCCGACCCGCTTTTGCAGATCCATCCAGCAAGCATCGATCTTCGTGTGCTGATTTTTGCGCTGCTAATTTCTATCACTTCGGCGGTGCTGTTCGGACTGGCTCCGGCGCTCGAAAGGCCGCGACCGCAGGCGCTGGCCGGATGGCATTCCGCCGGCCGCGAGCGCGAAATTTTCCGGCAATCGCTACTTGCGCTCCAGATCGCCATTTCGCTCGTTTTACTTACAGGAGCATCGCTCTTTGCACGCAGCCTGCTGCGAATGGAGAACCAGCCGACGGGGATGCTGCCCGAGCATGTGGTCACGGCCTCGTTCGTACTAGGAGTGCATCAGTATCCGACAGCGGCGTCGGTGGATGGCTTGTACCGCGAGATCGAATCCCGCCTGCGGAGCATCCCCGGAGTGCGCGTTTTCGCCTTGACCGACAGCGTTCCTCCCGCAGGAAGGTTTCACGGACGCCCTTACTCAAATATCCGAATCGCCGGACGCCCGCCGCTGCCGCAAGGCGGCGGGATGGTAGCGTTCCGCGATGTTACTCCCGGTTATTTCCGCGCGTTGGGAATACGCATCCTTTCCGGCCGCGGGTTTAGGAAGGCAGACCGCTCTTCCAGTCAAGATCCCGTCATTCTCAGCGCCACTCTCGCCCGGAAGATGTTCGGGAAGCACAATCCGATCGGCCAGCGGATCGCATTGAACCTTGCTCCGGGAGCGAAACCGGTTTGGTCGCCCGTAATCGGGGTGGCGGCCGACGTCAAGAACAGCGGGCTGAAAACAGCACCCGATCCAGAATATTACGTCGTGCGTTCCTGGAATTCCCAAGGCTTGGGCCATGCTGCCGTCGCCATTTTCCGTACTTTGCTTCCAACAAGAAGCCTTGCCCGGTCCATACGACGCCGGATTGCGGCGGTCGATCCCTCGCTGCCCGTGAACATTGAATCGATGCCGCAGCGCATTGAGCAGTTGAGTGAGCGCCCGCGCTTTGTGACGGTTCTCATCGGGCTTTTTGCCGCATTCGGCCTGTTGCTTGCGGCGATTGGGCTCTACGGAGTGATGTCGTTCCTGGTCGCGCAGCGAACGCGCGAGATTGGGGTGCGCATCGCGGTTGGGGCGACGAATCGGGACATCCTTTTCCTGGTTCTGAAATTCGCCGCGCGCTGGACCTTGCTAGGGGCTGGGCTGGGGCTGATCGGCTCCCTCTTTCTCACACGACTGGCGCGAGGCTTGCTGTTCGAAACCTCGCCGGAAGATCCCCTTTCCTTTGCAGCCGCTGTATTGATCCTGCTCCTGGCAGCGTTTCTCGCCGCATGGC
>JBOGMI010001047.1:0-3229 GCA_050746645.1 Bryobacteraceae bacterium
CTTCATAACGAGCATCAGATTATCACCAAGCTAGAAAAAGCCATGGACGATGCTCTTCAGTCCATGGAGCGCGACCACTTCGAGCGTGGATACGAGAAAAAGCTGGTCGAGTTCTTCGAGCACGGCGGTTGCAATGGAATTCAGGCTGCGGCCGAGATCGAGGACCACCCAATCGTGCTGGGTGCGCGTAAAATGCAGCACCTGGCGAAGCTGGTTTTCGTCGGGGTGATCCCAGCGCGAATAGGAAGCCGGCGCGGGCAGCACGCTGAGATCGGTCCGGTATTTCGCGGTCATGGCTTTCCACAAGCTCTCGTCGAGCCGTGCGAGATTTTTCACCGCGTCGAGGATGGAATACGAGCTCGGCGTTTTCATCAGGAATCCCGCCAAACCCGAGGTGAAATCGAGATCCGCCAGAAGCACTTTTTTCCCGGTAAGGTTTTGCAGCTCGCAGGCGATATGGCAGGCGAGCGTGGTGGCGCCGCAGCCTCCTTTGGCAGAGAGGAACCCGATCAGCTTGCCATGGGCGGAGGGAGCAATTTCGATCTCGGCAGAACTCAAAATACGCTCGAGCGCCTGACAGAGTGTGCCGTCGAGCGGCGGATGAATGAATTCATTGACGCCCGCCCTCATCGCAGCCAGGATCATCTGCGGATCGGGCACCGGGTGCAGCACGACGACTTTGATGCGCGCCGCCGCATAGCGTAGCTGGCGCATGGCGAGCGCCATATCGGGCACCGCCGCAAGGTCTATGACCAGCGCCTCAGGCCGCGTCTTGGTGACGCGTTCGAGCAGCATATTCCAGTCCGATTCGTGGGTGGCAAACGGGATCGGACTCGGGGCTGACCGTAAGGTCTCGAGCGCTTCCGAACGCAGCGTTCCGTCGTGCAAGAAAACCAAGAGTTTTGCGGCGCTCATATCATTCGATCAGGGACGCATGCTTACGGAAGCCGGTCCTAATCCTCCGGCCGCCCCGCCCGGCGTTGGAGCCGCCGCGAGACTGGCCTCGCGGGCTTTCAACTCTTCGACCGGAACCCAGGTGCGCCGCGGCAAGGGCGCCGCCGGATGGTCCGCGGCCGGCTCCGGATTCTGCGGCTTGAAATTTTCGCTTCCTTTCAGAAACGGCACCGGCATCGGAATCGAAGGCGGCTTTTCTCCCGCCGGAATCGGCTCCACGATCTCCGGCGTGACCACCACCAGCAGTTCGGTCTTGCTCTTATTCACCGAGCGCGACTGGAACAGTTTTCCCAAGATGGGGATGGCCGAGAATCCCGGTATTTTGTTCAAATTCTGGACCGTCTGGTTGTTCAGTAATCCGGCGATCACGAAACTCTGGCCGTTAGCGAGTTCCACTTGAGTCTGCACCCGTCTGGTGTCGAGGCCGGGTATGGTGAAGCCGTTGACGTTCAATCCGTTGGCGTAATCGAGCGAACTGACTTCCGGGGTGACCACCAGATGAATGGTTCCGCGCGGAGTGACTGTGGGCAGAAAGTTGAGCTGGATGCCGAACTTTTTGAATTGAATCGTGATCTGCCCCACACCCCCTCCCCCGCCTTGCAGCATCGGAAACGGGAATTCGCCGCCGGCCAGAAAACTCGCCGGCTTGCCGCTGACGGTGAGCAGGTTGGGTTCGGCCAGAATCTGGAGCAGATTTTTCGCCTGCAGTGCTTGCAAGATCGCGCCCACGCCGATATCGGGGCGGTAATAGAAAATGTTCAGTAGATCGGAGAGGCCGGGCGGGCCGCCGCTGGCGCTGAGCGCCGGAGCGCCGCCAAACTGGCCGGTGGTGCTGGAACCGACGCCTTTGGTCCCGCTGCCGAACAGGTTGACACCCAGTTGACTCACGGCGCTGCGGTCCACGTCGGCAAAGCGCACTTTCAGCAGAATTTGCGGTTTTGCGGCAGGCGTGGGCACGAGCAGCAGATCGACGACTTTGCCGAGGGTTGCGGCGATGGCCTCGGCGCGATCGGCGACATTCAGATTGGCGACCTTGCCGCGCAGGAAGACGCTCTTACCGTTCGTCGTGAGCGTAGCCTTCGGGCCGGCTTCCTGGCGCAATTGCGCCCGCACCAGGTCGATTTTCGCCATGCTCGCCAGCACTTGCACGTCATACATCGAAATATTTCCATTCCTGCTCCACAGCAGCAGCGTGGTTTCGCCAGGCTGTTTTCCGTTGAGCAGCACTTCGGTGGTGCTCAAGGCCGCCGCCGCCGCGATGGAACCGTTGGCGATGGAAATGCGCTTCAGCCCCTCGGGCCGTTCGAGCACCATGGATTTGTTCACTGTCACGGTGAGGGTTCCCGAACTGTGCAACTGGCGCGAAGCAGCGGGGCTGACAGCCCCGCGCAGGCTAACAGCCTGCCCCACAAAGGCAGCCAGCAGCAGGCATGTGATCCATGTGACCGGTCTCATCGTCTGGTCCCAATGGGAATATCGAATATTTGTTCGGTTCTCTTTACGCCGTTATAAACTTCCACGGCCGCCGTCTGTACCTGGGGTTTCGGCCGGGCCACCACCACCGGCCGCGGGGCCGGGGCCGGTTTGCCGAACAGAGCCGCCACCGAGGCTCCATCGGTCTTCACCTTTTTGGTGTCGAGCGGGTTGCGCAGCACAAGCTGAACCCGCGTCTTCGTGCTCGCCAAACTCAAAACCTCCGCCTGATCCGGCGTCACGAGCAAATTCACCACTTGTGCCGATTGCGGTTTGTCTTGCATGTTCTTCTTGATTCTTTGTCCCGCCGAGAGCACTTCAATGTCTTGCAGCACCGTTTTGCAAAGCGACCCGGTGCGGCTGGTATTCATATCCGGCGGATTGCCCGAAACCAGAACGTCGACGCGCATGCCGGGCAGCACGAAACCCGCCAAGCCCACCACATCGTTCACGCGCAGTGCGACCGCGCGCATGCCGATGGGGATGGTCGAAGCGAGACCCGCGCCCGCTCCTTTGGGGGCGAGACTACCGGCAAAAAACGGCTCGCCCTGGTAGACCGGCTCGACCACGCCGCGGTCCACCACATCCTCGCGTTTGGTGATGGCATCGCCCGGGACGGGGCCGGGCCAGGCGATCTCGCGCACATCGCCGGCCATAATGAGCGCGCCGACCTCGAGATCGTGCGCCGCCACCAGCAGCTTGTTCGGCGCCGGCGCGTGAACCGGCGCGGAGACATGCGCCAGAAGCAGGCGGTACACCAAAAAACTCGTCGCGCCCGCCACCAGCAGCGCGAAGGCAAAAA
>JBOGMI010001048.1:0-2249 GCA_050746645.1 Bryobacteraceae bacterium
TGGTGCAGTTTGTGCAGAAAGTAACTCAGATGTGCCGCGGCAAAGCTTATTTCACCACGCCGTATACCCTGGGCAATTACTTACTCATGGACTACATGAACCGTAAGACGCGCACGATCCACTAACCGCCGCACCACGACCGCCAGAGAGAGGCGAAACAAACTACCATTCGACAGACTTGGATTAACAGTGGCGCCTCGTTCCTGTTCATCAAACTCTGCGGAACTACTTTTTGGGGAATATTCCGCTGTAAGTAGAAACATGTAAGTGGCGACGGCACTCGGCGATCAGGCCGGGGAGTTCGTTTGCGTGCTGAAGATTGTTGGGATCGGCGAAGGCTCGGGAAGGAACACTGCCGGCCAGAGCGCGGGCATATTGAAACTCTTTTAAAGCACGGCGCCAATTTCCGCGGCTGCGGTACAGCATGCCGAGGCCGCGATGGTCGAGCGCAAAACTCACGATCTCGTTGGGGTCGTGCGGATGCTTCTTGTAAAGCGGTGCGCCGATGCGGATCGCCTGGCGTTGAAGCCGGAATGCGGTCTTGACGTCCCCCGCTTCCAAACGGACGCCGGCCGCGACGCGCAGCGCGTCCTGGAGAGTGTGTTGTGCGCGGGCATCGCGCGGATTTCCGGCGGCGATCATCTTACGTAGAGAGAGCGTTCGCTTCAATGTTTGCTGCGCGCCTTGCCGGTCGCCGAGCTTGTCCTGGCACTGTCCAATTTCAATCAGGTCGAAAGAGAGGTCGGTCTGCGCAGTCTGGTTATTTGGATCGGACGCCATTCTGGAGTGATCGATCGCCGCTGCCTTGCGGTTGTAAATGATGGAATGGGAACAATCTCCAAGGGCGTAGTAGATTCCCGCAAGCCGCTTTTCGGCCAGCGCGAGATCTCGCCGCGTATTCTCCGAACCGGGTTTCGCCTTTTCGAGACGGGAGTAGCTTGCAACTGCGGCATGCCACGGCGCCAGAGCGCCACGGTAGTCGCGCTGATTCGTCTTGGTAAAGGCCAAATCGTATTGAGCCCGCGCCAGATCTTTCAAGGCTTGCGGTCCGGAAAACTTCTGCGATAAATCTTGAAAGAACGCAACGGCCTCTTTCTGCCGGGCCAGAATGAGGGCGGACTGGTCCGCGGGCAACACGTCGGCAATGTTTTCGTCGGCGTTTGCCAACCATTGCTCTATGTTGGCATTGGCGGAATTTCTGTGCCGCAATTCGAGCAGAAGCTTCCGCGCTTTTCTGTAACTGGCCAAAGCGCCGGCGCGATCTCCCAAATCGGCCCGCTCGGGGTTTCCTTGCGCGTCGCCGATCTTCATATAACTTTGAGCCAAATCAAACATCAGCCCCGGATCGTTGCCGCGGTCCTTCGCCAGTGCATTCAGATAGTGCAGCGCGCGCGCGACCAGTAGCTGTTCCGCAGGTGTAGAGCCGGGAAGACCCGCAATCGCATCGTGAATTTCGAAGACCACTGAATGCGCCAGTCCGCGGATCTGCTGGAAGCGCAACTCGGCTTCCTGCTTCGCCCGCCACGTCATCGCCCCGGAGACCGCCAGCGCCACGATCACCGCCGCGGCCGCGCCGAGCGCCCAACGATGCCGCCTGGTGAATTTGCGAACACGATATCCAAGCGAATCTCCGGCGGCGCGCACCGGGTAGCCTCCGAGAAAACGCCGGATATCTTCGCTGAAGGCATCGACAGTGACATAGCGCCGTTCGGGCTCTTTGCGGAGCGCGCAGAATACGATTTTTTCCAGATCCCCCGGAACCCTTGTTCCCGCCCCGCGCATGGGCTTCGGCGGCGCCTCCAGCACAGCGATGGCCGCTCCGATCGGCCCGGCACAATACCCGTAAGGATGGTTTCCGGTCAGCAATTCATAGAGCAAGACCCCCAGGGAGTAAACGTCGGTCGCGACTGTGAGCGGCTCGCCTTTGATCTGCTCCGGGCTGGCATGCGAAGGCGTCAGCATCAGTGCACCGGTGGTGTACTCGCCAGCCTGCGACCCTTCGGCCAGAATTTTCGCCAAGCCGAAATCGAGCAGCTTGGGACTTCCGTCCGCGCCGATCAGGACATTTTGCGGTTTCAAATCCCGATGGATCACCAGCTTCCGATGCGCGTAGGCGACCGCAGAGCAGACGGACAAGAACAGCTCCAGCTTTTGCCGCAGGGTAAGCGAATGGAGCAGACAATATTCGTGCAGCGGAAGGCCTTCGACGAACTCCATGGCGAAATAGGGCTGGCCCGCCGCCGTGGTTC
>JBOGMI010001049.1:0-1557 GCA_050746645.1 Bryobacteraceae bacterium
CGATCAGTCGTTCACCAACATCGCCAACGAGCTGCGGCATCAGTACAACATCTTCTACCAACCGCAGCCGCTCCACAATGATGGCAAATTTCATCGCGTGAAGATCCGGGTAAAAGGCCGCAAGCACTTGATTGTGCGCTGCCGCAGGGGCTACTACGCCAGCAAAGAACCGTCTTCCTGATCCGAGCCGGAAGCGTAAGCGACCGATGTTGGAACGCTAGACACCGGAAGCGCGGCGGGCGTGGATCACAGAATGGTACAGAATATCCCGGGTTGTTCCCGTTGCCGATATCGGGTATGCTTTGCAAGTGTCCGGGACCCCTATTTTTGATCTCGAACGGGAGGCGCCGAAGCCGCGTGCATCCTGGGTCCCAAAGCTGATCGGGTTCATTTTTGGGGTGGGCATTGGACTCATCGTGATCCTTGCGGATCAAGGCCAGCTTTCTCACTGGCATGGTCCGGGCTTTAACGGATTGCTGCTGATTCCTGCGCTCTATGCCGTTATCGCTGTCCACGAATTCGGTCACGCGGTCGCGGGCTCGTTGGCCGGCCTTGATTTCGGCGGCATTGCGGTCGGCGGTTTTGTACTGCAGAAGTCCGGCATGAACTGGACCTTCGTTTTCAACCGCCGCGCGTTGGTCGGCGGTTCCTTTAAGCCGCTCACGAGCCGCTCTACTTCCGCTTCCCGATACGGTTGGATGATTGCAGGCGGGCCGCTGGCAAGCATCGCGTTGGCGGCCTCTTGTGGGCTGCTTTGGACTCGCTCCGGGAACGGCACGTGGGAGTGGACCGGATCTCTATTATGGGTTGGTTCGGTGATTGCGATCATTTCTCTTGTGCCTCTTTCGGCTGGTTTGAACAAATCGGACGGCGCACGGCTTTGGCAGTTGCTTCGGCGCCCGGAGCGAGCGCGCTCCTTCATGGCAATCCTCGCCATTCAGACGGAAGAAGCGAACGGAGTGCGGCCTCGTGAGTGGGACCCCGAGGTGTTTGAGCAAGCCTTGACCAGCGATCCCGTAGCCTGCGAATATCCGTACTGCCAGTTAATGGCCTATTACCGCCGAGCCGATGAGGGTTTAGAGAAAGCCGCTCTGCGGCACCTGGAGAACGCGCTTGCCCGCTCGGCCAGCAGCGGGAGGCCATTCCGGCACGTCTTGTTTCTCGAGGCTGCTTCCGCCAGCGCGGTTATCCGGAAGCAAGCTGCTCAGTCACGCACCTGGTGCGAACGCGGTTGCAAGCTGCGAAAGCCGGAGCCGCTCCACGCTGTGCAGGCGGGCATCGCCATGTGCGAAGGGCGCTACGGTGAAGCGGTAAAACATTGGGAAGCGGCAAGAGCGCGCCTTGTGCAAAAGCGGCTGGACTCTGGGCTAGCGCGATTCGCGAAAGAGAAATGGGCCGAGTACGAATCCGATTGCCGCTCGGCTTCGAACAAAACAATTCCCCAATCTTTTGTTTGAGGCTATACTATGAAAAAGCACTCCCCGCCGCGGAAAGGATTTTTCTATGGACGATAAAGAACGCAGCCGCACCTTGGCACTCACGCTGGGGCAGATCGAG
>JBOGMI010001050.1:0-2208 GCA_050746645.1 Bryobacteraceae bacterium
CCGAAGCCGCCGGAAACGCGAGAGTTGCGCTCAGCCCGCTCATATATGGCGACCGACGTGCCGCCCGGGGATTCGGTTACAGGAAAATAGGCGCTCCGGCCGCTGTTGGATATTATGGCAGGTACGCGGCGAAGGGGGGACAGCTATTTCGCGTCTGCTGGTTTCGCTTTGTTTGCTGACGGTTGCCTGTTCCGGAGCAGAGCCGCCTCCCGACGTCCTGATCGTCGGCGCGGGCATTTCCGGCCTCACTGCTGCGCTCGAAGCGGCCCGTACCGGAGCGCGTGTCCAGGTGCTCGATATGGACACTGTTGGCGGCCTCCAATCCCGCCCAAGCACTTCTCAAACCGCTCCTGCACGCGCTGTCACAACCTGACTGAAGAAGTCCAAGAACAGAGCCCCGGCCTATTGGCATTTCCAACATTCGCACCGCTATATGCTGGCCCGAAAATACAAGTGTGCGATTTGCCACTCGTCCTTTTATCCCTTCAAGCCAAGCCGGCACAAATTGAGCTACCTGGCGTTTTCCAACACTTGCGGCCCGTACCATGGCGTTCACTAGCAGGGCCGGGCTTCAGCCGCCTCAAAGCTTTAACTCCGGTTGCCGCTGTTTTACATTAAAATATTGAGAGGACAGGACGGTGCAACTATGGCTCTAGAACTGGAAGCGATGCCCGCCATTCCGGAGGTAACTGAGAGGGAGCGCTGGGACGGCTTCGATTATACATCTAAATACTACCTGGGAATACCGGCGGAGGAGTTCTTGCGGCGATTAGACGCGCACGAGGTGAACGTGGAGGACACCGGGGTGAAGAAGGTCCTGCGTCGAATTTCACTTGTTCGTCCTGATTTGGCTCAATTTTAAGTGCCCGGCCAGACTCCGCAAGGAGCCTTCGATACATACGCGGACCCGCTGAAAGCTGTCTTCGGCTGCATCACTCGCCAGCCGTTGCGCAGGGAAATTTTAAAGAATCGCCGTAACACTGCTGGAATCCCATTGGAGCATTTCTTCTTTGCCAATGCTCCAGTGAGACTCAAAGCAGCCGATCGCAATTACGCGCTAATCTTCGATCAGTTTTATCGTGTGTTGCTGATGCCGGACGAGACTTACCGGGTCAAAACACAGTCGTACACGTACGAAATTGAAGACGAGGCAACCCGCCACGAACTCTTTGCGTTCCATTGGGAGCCGCATTCAGCGATAGCGTTTCCTCACCTGCACATCGGGTTCGGTCTCCGTGGTCATGATCTGCCCATAGACAACAAAGCTCACATACCCTCGGGCCGGGTGGCCCTGGAGGATGTCGTCCTTTTTGCGATCCGAGAACTGAAAGTGAAATCGCTACGGGTAGATTGGGAAGAAATTATAGGTCGGGCACGGGAGCGGTTCTTTGAGCACCGGAGCTGGTAGGCGTTTCTGGCGCCGTTCCTCGATTACAAGACCGCAGAACCCCAGCATCATATCGTCGTGCTGCGGAGCGCCAGAAGCGAATGCGACCGCTTCGCCCATGATCCCCATTCAGAAGCACCGCCATTCGTGGCTCCAGCGCCTCCCACAGTACACTGAAGCTTCATGCTTCGGGCTCGCTTTGCCCCTTCGCCTGCGGGGTATCTGCACATCGGCAGCACACGTACCTTCACCGAGGCGCGGCTTGGCGTGCGGGCACGGCGCGCTCGCCGGATAGCCGGTCGGTCCCAGCGCGCCATCCGGCGGCTTGCAAACGCATAATATGTCGCGCGTCATTCTAGGTTTGGGCGGGCTGCTCGGTGCTCCCGCCTGCTGCATCCTCAAGGACGGCCGAATCGCCGCGGCGGTGGAGCAGGGGAAAGTGGCGCGCAATCGGAACCGCGCCGGCGCTTTCCCCGAAGAGGCGGTTCGTATCGCGCTCGAGATGGCGGCGCTAGAGGCTTCCCGGATCGATTGCCTCGCGGTTGCACGCCCGTTTGCGGAGGGCGCCGAAAGCGCCGCGCATCTTGCCCTGCGCACGCGCTTTCCGCAAAGCGCGATTACCGTCGTCGAGCATCACGACGCGCATGCCGCATCCGCCTATTACGCTTCCGGCTTTGACCATGCAGCGGTGCTAAGCATCGACCGCGCGGGAGATTTTCGCTCGGCGGTTTTGTTCTCGGCGCAGGGCAACCAGCTCAAGCCCGTGCGCGAACTCTATTTGCCGGATTCTCTCGGCGACTTATTCAACCGCGTGACCGAAC
>JBOGMI010001051.1:0-3330 GCA_050746645.1 Bryobacteraceae bacterium
ATGATCAGCATGCCCGGGCGTGTTGCGCGAAAATTTCTGGTTCCGGATCTGAAGAAGACGCTGCGCAGCGTGCAAGAACAGATGCCTTCCAAGAACTGCTATCTGGTCTGCGACGAGCCGGCGCCGAAAGACCCGCGCGTGCGCAGCGGCAGCGTCGTCGTCAGTGGCTGGTGCCTCGCCGAAGGCGGCGTCGATTGCGTGCAAGTAGAAGTTACCGGTCTGCCTGTCATCGAAACCACGCCGGGATTGCCGCGGCCGGACGTCAAGCTGGCGCTGCCCAATCTTGATAAGACGGGCCGCGCGGGATTTTCCACCGAGTTCGATTCCACTCCGCTCGCTAATGGCCGCCATACGATCTCGGTCCGGCTGATCTCGAAAGGCAATGTAGTTCTCAAGCGCAAGACGTTTGTCCGTATCGACCACAACAAAGGTTTTGCGAACGATTACCAGCGCTGGATCGCCGAGTTCGAGCGCGGCCAGGAACAGTTTATCGACATCAAACTCCACACGCTGAAATACCGCCCGCTGATCGGCATCGTTGTGCCGGCATTCAATACGAATCCCGCCGATCTGACCGCGGCCATCGAATCCGTTCGTGCGCAGTCCTATCCGAATTGGGAACTCTGCATTGCCGACGATGGGTCATCGAACCGGGAGACTCGCGGCGTCATCGAAAAATTCGCTGCAGAGGACAATCGCATCAAAACCGTTTTCCGCCAGCAGGGCGGGGGAATTTCGGCAGCCTCGACCAGCGCGCTCGAATTGGCGGAAGGCGAATACATTGGCTTTCTCGATCACGACGACACGCTCTCCCCGCATGCGCTCGCCTGGGTAGCCGAGGCGCTGAACCGCAATCCCGACATCGATCTGGCCTACAGCGATGAAGACAAGCTGGATGTGCGCGGGCGGCGCTATGAGCCGTTTTTCAAACCCGACTGGTCTCCCGACCTGCTGCGCTCGACCAACTACATTTGCCATTTCCTCGTGCTGCGCAAGAAGCTGCTGGACCAGATCGGCGGATTCCGCTCCGAATTCGACGGCAGCCAGGATTACGATTTGATTCTGCGCGCGACCGAGCAATCTTCGGTGATCGAACACATTCCGAAAGTGCTTTATCATTGGCGCGCCATTCCCGGCTCGACCGCCGCTTCTCTCGAAAACAAAACCTATGCCATCGACGCGGCCAAGCGGGCGCTCGAAAAACATTGCGAGCGCACCGCGCCCGGAGCAACCGTCGAACCGGAAGCGATCCGCGGCTGGTGGCACGTCCGTTATCCGATTCCGCAAGCAACACGCGTCAGTATTATCATTCCCTCGGGCGGAAAGGAAGCGGCGCTGCGCACGAACCTGGACAGCATTTTCGCCAAAACGACTTACCGCGATTACGAAGTCGTGGTGAGCGACAACTCGAAAGGCAAGGCGATCGAAGAGCTGGTGCGCAGCTATATCGATGCCGGCAAGCCGGTGCGCTACATCGATTGGCGCAACCAGCCCTTCAACTTTTCCGCCATCAACAACGCCGCCGCCAAGCGGTGCGAATCGCCGGTTTTGCTGTTTCTGAACGACGACACGAGCGTGATCGAGCCGGCTTGGCTGGAGGCCATGACGGAGCTGGCGATGCGGCCCGAGGTGGGCGCGGTGGGCGCGAAGCTGCTTTATCCAGACGGTAGAATTCAGCACGCGGGAGTGGTTATGGGCATGTACGACAACTGCGGCCATGCCTTCACCGGCCTGGATGGACGCGTACCTCATTATTTCGGCTTCAGCGACATCATTCGCAACGTAAGCGGAGTCACCGGCGCTTGTCTGATGGCGCGTTCGGAAGTGTTCTGGCGCGCCGGCGGATTCGACGAAGGCACCTTCGCGATCGCCTTTAACGACGTCGACCTGTGCTTGAAGATCGCCGCGCTCGGTTATCGCGTGCTCTTCACACCGCACGCGCTGCTGACCCATTTCGAGTCGCTATCGAAGAGCTCGCGAGACCTGGTTCCCGACTCTGACGAAGTGCTTTCCATGCGGACGAAATGGGGCACTGCGATTCAATCCGACCCCTATTACAGCCCCAACCTGACGCGCAACAAGGCGGATTATTCGCCGAGAACAAGAGAAGCCTGAGCCGCCGGATTGTGCGCTCGAAGCATCAGGAGTTGGCTTTCACCCCGAAAATCTTTTCGGCATACACCCGGCTCCTCCGCAGGTCTTCTTCGAGCGGCCGTGTGATTACGGTATTCGGACGGTAAGCCAATTCCACAATAATCAGCGGATGAAGATCCGTCTCCTTCAAGTACGCGGCAACCTTGCGGTAATCGATGTCGCTGTCTTCCAGATCTTCCAGCCAGACCTTATTTTTCGCGCTGCGCACGTGAATTTCCCGCAGCCTGTCGCCCACATTCCGCAAAAACGGCACCGGCTTAAATCCCGATTCGTACGCCCAATCGACATCCACGCAAATGTGCACATATTGCGGATCGGTGTGGCGCAAAATGTGATGCCACTCGCGCGCGTGGTCCGCAAGCTGAGGCGTATGGTGATGCACGCGCAACCCAAAGCCGTGCCGCTCCAGAGTGCGTCCCATGCGGTTTAGCGATTCGGCTTGCACCGCCAGCTCCGCATCGGTCTTGGGTACGCCGCCGGGTTTCGGATCGGGGTTGGTGACGACAGCCTTGCATCCGAACGGATGGCAGAGATCCGCGAATTCCAGCGCTCTTTGAATGGTCTTGTCCGCGCCCGCTTTCTCGTGCAGCACGCCGCCCACATAAACCGAGAGCATACGCAGATGCTGCGCGCGAAGGATGGACAAGGTTTTCTCGCGCCCGTCCGGCGGAAAGAACGCCGGCGCGAGTTCGATGTTTTTGAATCCGGCATCTCGTGCCATCGACAGCACTTGTTCCATGATCGATTCCAGAGGCTTGTGCAGCCTTTGCGCGTACTGCTCAAAGATATAGCCCTCTACCGCCATCTTCGATGAATGGGGCGATTTTCGCGGCGCCGCCGAAGCCAATCCCGACGCGCTCGCTGCCAGCAGCGGCGCGCCGATGAGTGGCGCGGCCAACGAGGCCAAGAATTGTCTGCGGCTCGTTTGTGAAATCAATATCGATCTCCTTAGTCTATAAACGATATCAAGTGTTCTATGGAGGAGATTCACCTATGATTTCGCCTAAGGTGTGGTGCGGTGGAATTTCGGTGGCCTTGGCATTCGCGCTGGCGCCCAACGCGTTCCCGTCGGCTCCGAAAATCCCTTGCGATCCCGGCAACGGCGGGCTGAAACTACCGCCGGGTTTTTGCGCCGCCGTGGTTGCCGACGGTATCGGACATGCGCGCCATTTGGCC
>JBOGMI010001052.1:0-1053 GCA_050746645.1 Bryobacteraceae bacterium
CCAACATCAGCGACTGGCGCCGGCGCACATTCGGCGACTTGACTTCGGTGTTCCGCTTTAACGAAGTGGCAAGCGCGCCACCCAAGCTACCCGATACAGCCGGCCCGCTGGTTCTGGCGAAGTACGAGGCGAGCCATCTGCCGCAGCCTTCGCTGCCGGATGCCGATCAGCAGTTCCCCGAGCAGGAAAAGGGCGAGCGCAGCCGGGTACCGGCAGAGAATGCAGGCTAGAAGTGGGCCACGAATGCAAACGGATCGCGGTTATGATAGGGAGCATGCCACCGGCCGGCGCGGAAGTCTCCTATATCGAAATGGGCGTCTCCGACGCATCAAAATCGAGAGCGTTCCTGGAGCAGATTTTTGGTTGGAAATTCCACCCGTTTGGCGCGGGCGCCGAAGGATGGTTTGAGACTCCATCCTGCAAAGCCGGCCTCCATGGCGGCGATCCGAACTGGGGCTTTCTTGTGTACTTCGGAGTGCCTGATCTCGAAACAGCGATTGCGGACGTGAACCGCCTAGGCGGAACGACGGAGATGTCCACTGAAGAACCAGGATTCGGCAGGTTCTGTATTTGCCGTGACCCGCAAGGGCTGCGCTTCGGGCTCCATCAGCAATAGCTTCACCGGTAGGCATCCTGCGGTCTGCTGTTCACAATGCTGTTCATTTAGGACCTGTGCACGTCTCTGTGATTTAAGAGATGCCCAATCTGAGCCGGGAGCGTGAGCGACCAGATTGGAGCAGAGCTCGCTTACGCTCGGGGCTTCGGCATGTACCCAGTTTGAGCATCAGGCGTTAAGTGAATCGTATTGCTGCCACAGTGTCGGTTGTATCGTGCGCTGGCTTTCTTACCCATTTCTTTCCAATCACTACGAGCATTGCGCCGAATCCAGAATGCGCTGGATCAGCGCAGGATAACTCACGCCCGCGGCAGCGGCGGACTGCGCGAAGTCGTCGTCCTGGGCGAGGGAAGGATTCGGGTTCGCCTCCAGAAACACGAGTTCGCCCGAGGGGGTCAGGCGCAAATCGACCCGCCCCATGCTTTGAATTTTGAGCA
>JBOGMI010001053.1:0-2018 GCA_050746645.1 Bryobacteraceae bacterium
TTCTCGAATTTTCCCATTCGGAACTCGGCATCTGTGTCGTCCGGCTCGGGAAGCCCTTCGAAGGTATCGAAAAGATGCAATTCACGCCGCGGATCGGCGTCGCGAATCAGGCGCGCCGATGCTCCGCGATACACCCCAACCTCCGCCATGGCCCCATTCACCTTCGAGGTATTGCGCACCAGCGAGAATATCTGATTTGCCTCCAACGGGGTCAGTAACATCTCTCGAGATCGCTTGAGCCTGCGGATCTCCCGAATTACCGGCACTCGCGAAGGCTGGCGATACGATGCGATCCCGAACCCAAAAGCGGCAAAACCGTCGTGCAGAGCATTCCAGCAAATCTTACGGACAGAGTTGACCATAGTTTTAGCGAGCTTCTCCATCTCTACGGTAAAGGAACCAAAAGCGAGATTTACCTATAGCTCTGAAATGCTTCTTCAAATAAGGCACGTAAAGGCGATGAATGCTGTCGCCCGAGTCGGGACTTGAAGACAACTTGGGTAGCATCACAAGATCGGCTTTACCAAACAATTGTTGCGGCGATTGTCTGTGCGTATCGTCAAAGGTACTTCTATATTGCATCACAGTGGTCCCGCCCGGAGCCGGCGGAATCCCCAAACCATAAGAAAACGGATTGCTGAACCCCAGGCACATGACGGTCTCGCCGGGTTGCCGGTATTGCTTGACTAACCTGAGGCCATCGTTCACGAATTCGGTATAGGCTTCGCCCGCACCAGCCGGGATAAATCCAGTCAGTAACTTGGAGTCCATTCGCGGCTCTGCTCGCGCTTTCCATAGTGACCGATATAAGCCGTTAGACATTCCTATGGCGCTGGATGCGAACGAACCGATTATAAAGGCTGAGCCTAAGAGCAAGACCGCGGCATGAAAGAGACTCGATGAGGTGGATCGAAGAACATTTACTCGATCTACAATGATAATTGTGAGGAATACGGCGAGGGGAAAGCCGCTCAATTCATTATTTCCGAAAATAACCAATGCTCCCGCAATTGCGACTGCTACGCCTCCGATCGCAATCGAGCGAGCCCCTTCGCGCTCCTTGCGCGCATAGAGCAGCAACGCCGCCACAGCAGCAAACACCGCCAGCAAGAGTGCATCTTGAAAAATCGCGCCGACTCTATAGTCGAACCAGAAGTGTCTTGCCCTGGATAGCAGCATCAAATCGTGCGCCATTGGCGCCATGTCGAAGCGGAAGTAGGCGCAAAAGGCGATCACAAAAGCTCCGAAACCCGTCACGAGCCCGGTCCAGCGATGCTTGGTTTGGCGCTGACAAGCAAGAAGCGCGACCAGCAGGAAAATGGCACAGGCAAAATAGGTTATTTTTAAGAACAAGAGAATTGCAATGACGGCCCCTGTCGAGAAGCCTGCCCAAAAGCGATCGCGGCGTTGAAACACGCGCCAGCCTTGGAACGCCTCGATCAAAAGCAATGCGAGGAGCGCATATCCATAGCGGTTGTACGTCACGGCGGGAGAGGCTCTCAATGGAGATTCTCCTAGCGCGACGGGAACGGTGGAAACGAGTGCGACGGCGATGCAGAAGAGAGCAAGAGGCACCTGCGAAAGACGCTTTCGGCCCAAACAGTACGCCCAGACAGTGAGGAGAAATCCGGCGAGCGCTTGTCCATACCCAAATCCTTGCGCATGGTTGTGCGCCATCCAAAGCCCCACGGCGGTTGGAACGTACGCCAGCATGCCGACATTGGTAAAGAAATCGATATGCGGCCGCTGGCCGTTCAGCATACGCCATGCTCCGTCGAGCATCATAAATGCGTCGTGGCAGTACTCCTGCATCCCGGCCAGCCCGATCCAGGCTCTGCAGCCGCAAATTGTCAAAACGATGGCGATTAAAACTGCGATCCCAATCGGAGACCTTAATATTGGATAGTTCCAAAGGCCGATGAACTTGGAGGCGATCCTGCTCGGAGCATCCACGGCTGCAGGTGTTGTCATTTCCCGGTCAGGGACGCCCGGCAAAGGGTCGGGGGACGGTACTATTT
>JBOGMI010001054.1:0-1940 GCA_050746645.1 Bryobacteraceae bacterium
CTGGTCGTCACGCTGACGGGTTTGCCCGCGGGCATGGCGGTCTCCTCCGAGTTCGTCAATCGGCAGCTTTGGCGGCGGCAGCAAGGCTACGGGCGCGGCGGGCGCATGAAGATCGAGAGCGACCGCGCGCGCATAGTCTCCGGTGTGCGCCATTCGCAAACCATCGGCTCGCCTATCGCGATGCTGATCGAGAACAAAGATTGGAAAAATTGGACCGCCACTTTGCCGGTCGAGGCGCAAGACGCCGAGCCGGGAAAAGAGAAACCGGTGCAGCGCCCGAGGCCGGGTCATGCCGATCTGGCGGGTGCGCTCAAATACAATTTTCCCGAAGCGCGCTATGTGCTGGAGCGGGCCAGTGCGCGCGAGACGGCCGCGCGTGTCGCCGCCGGCGCGCTGGCAAAAACGCTTTTGAAGCAGTTCGGCATCGAAGTGCTCAGCCATGTCATCGCCGTCGGCCCGGTTCGCCTGGAACGCCCGGCCGCCTGGGAAGAGATCGCCGCTTTGGCCGAACGCAACGAAGTTCTGCTCGGCTGCGTGGATGCGGAAACCGAGCAGCGCATGAAAGCCGCCGTCGATCACGCTTATCGCACCGGAGACACGGTGGGCGGCATCTTTGAAATAGTGGCGCACGGAGTTCCGCCCGGCCTCGGTTCTCATATCGCCTGGGACACCCGGCTGGACGGGCGGCTGGCGCAGGCGGTGGTTTCGATTCAGGCCGTGAAGGGCGTCGAAATCGGATTCGCCGAAGAAGGTGCGCGCTCCTACGGCAGCACGGTTCAGGACACGATTCATTATGAAAAAGAACAGCGCCGCTTCTATCGCGGATCGAACCGCGCGGGCGGCATCGAAGGCGGGATCACAAATGGGCAGGATGTGACCGTGCGCGGTTTCCTGAAGCCGATTTCGACCCTGCGCAGGCCGCTCGAATCGGTAGACCTGCCGACACGCGAACCGGCGCTGGCGGCCTATGAGCGCAGCGATGTCGCGGTGGTGCCCGCGGCGGGCGTGGTGGGCGAAGCCATGGCGGCGCTGGTGCTCACGCAAGCTTTCTTGGATAAATTCGGCGGCGATTCGCTTGGCGAAACGCGCCGTAACTACGACGGCTATCTCGCTCAAATCAGAGATTACTGACAGCAATGGTTCGAAAGATTATCAAATATGGCGAGCCGGTGCTCGAACGGCCTGCCGACCCGGTGGCCGAGTTTGACACGGCGGAAATGCGCGAGCTGATTGCGGACATGTGGGAAACCATGTATGCGGCCAAGGGCGTTGGCCTGGCCGCTCCGCAGATCGGGCTGAGTAAGCGTATCTCGGTCATCGATACCAGCGTCGGCGAAGACGAAAGCAAGAAGATCGTGATTGTCAATCCCGAGATACTGTCGCGAGAGGGCTCGCAGACCGGCGAAGAAGGCTGCTTGAGCATACCCGGTTTTCGCGATCAGGTAAAGCGCGCCAGTAAGGTAACCGTGCGGGCGCAGAACGAGCGCGGAGAAACCGTCGAAATCGCGGGCGAGGAACTGCTGGCGCGCGCCTTGCAACATGAGATCGATCATCTCAATGGCGTTCTGTTCCTGAATCATCTCAGCCCGCTCAAACGCGACCTGATTCGCCGCAAGATCAAGAAGATGCAGAAAGCGGGCGAATGGGAATGAAGCCCGCGCTCCCAAAATGCGCACTGTGTTTCTAGGCACGCCGGAATTTGCACTCCCGTCGCTTCAGGCGCTGGCCGCCCGGCACCAAGTCGCCGCGGTGTTCACGCAGCCGGACCGCCCCAAGGGGCGCGGCAACGAGCTTGCCGAATCGCCGGTAAAAACCGCCGCGCGCCGCCTCGGTATTCCGGTTTATCAACCCGAGCGCATCCGCCGCCCCGAGCCAATGGAAAACTTGCGCAATCTCGCTCCTGAGATTATGGTGGTGGTGGGTTACGGGCAGATCATTCC
>JBOGMI010001055.1:0-1291 GCA_050746645.1 Bryobacteraceae bacterium
GAACACGCGTTTTATCGGGAAAGTCCCGCCCGCAAACGTTCCCGATTTGTACGACCAGGCGGATATCTATCTCACCAGTCCGAACTTGGATTGTATGCCGGGATCGCTGCTGGAATGCTTTGCCTCGGGGCTGCCGATCGTGGCGACCGAGGCTGGCGGAATTCCCTATATCGCGAAACACCGCGAATCGGCGCTGCTAGTGCGGTTGAACGACCATGAAGCGCTCGCCCGGCGGGCCATGGAACTGCTCGAAGACCCGGATCTGGTGGAACAGATTACCCAAGGCGGACGGGAGCAGTTGCAGCAATACCGTCCGGAGCCAGTGAGAGAGGCGTGGGTTTCGCTGTATAGGGAACTGGTAGCACCAACCGCTTAAAGTCCAATGCTGTTCATTAGGAGGTGTGCACGTCTCTGTTTACCACAGTCGCCGAATGCCGAACGAATCCAGCTTTGGATCGGCGCTGATGACGGGTATGTCTTCTGACAGCGCCTGAGCGGCAATCATGCGATCGAAGGGATCGCGGTGTTTGCCCATAAGCCGGCCTGCACGGAGTGCGTCTGCGACATCGATGGAAAGTATCGTGTAACCGGAGATTTCCATCACTTCGAGGAATCTTCGTTCGAGTGCTTCGGCTCCCGGGAGCTTGCCGAGCCGGATTTTGGTCGCAATCTCCCAAGCGGAGGCCGCCGATACCAGAATCGTATTCACTCCGTCGGCAATGATTGACGAGGCGTTGCGGCTGAGAGATGCGGGAGAAATCGCCGCCCACAAAAGTGCGTGGGTATCGAGCAGGACCCTCACTCTTCTTCGCCCTCCCAGAGGCGCAATTCTTCCTCGGGGAGCGGCTCCCAAAAAGCATCCCCCAAAACAAAATCTGGATTTTCGAGAACGCCAAGCCTCTTTTTCTTTACCGGATGGATCGCCTCCAATTTCGCCACCGGAGTTTTCTTGCGGCCGGAAGTAATGATGACCGTTTCGCCTTTCTGGGCTTTCTTCACCAGGTTCGAAAGATTCGTCTTGGCTTCAAAGATGGTCGCGGTAATCATGCCTGCACCGTAGCTGCTAACTTATATTAGCTAAGATTTTGGAGGGCCGTCAAGTCTACCTGCAGGGCTAGCGGCTGCCCGGAAATTGGCTGGCGCAAGCCGGCTTCCGGGGACCACACGCTTCACTGCTCTAGGCAAACGACCTAAGGGCTACCAGCGTTCGTCCGCAGTCGGACCGTAGATCTGGGGAAGCGGGATGTCTATCAGCCGCAGATAGACGGTTAGCTGGCCGCGGTGATGGATC
>JBOGMI010001056.1:0-1275 GCA_050746645.1 Bryobacteraceae bacterium
AACTCACCGAATCCGGATACAAACCGGTTGGGATCAGCCCAATAACTTTGTCGTCCTCCAGGCTAATCACAGCCACGTCGTTCGCAGTACCGTTGGTCACATACAGATACTTACCATCGCGCGACAGGGCCACGTCATTTGTGTTATTTCCCGTCTCCTGAGAAGAAAACAGCGAGAATTCCGCAGGCCCTCCCGCGAAAATGTCATTGACAAGCTGGTTCTTGGCGGTGTCGATCACGGCAATCGAATCCGATTCGTCCTGAGCTACATAAAGCCTGGTCCCGTCCGCGTTCAGGCACATTTTATTCGGCTGGCCGCGCAAGCGAATCCGCGCGGTGAGCCTGGGCTTTGTGCCGAGCGCCACGACATCGACTCCGCGATCCCGAAGGCTCGAAACATAGGCCGTATCGTTTCCCTTGATGGTCACCCAAAATGGGTATTCGCCTCCCGGCACGCCGGACTCTGCGGGATCGATTTTTCCGGGGCGCAAATCTAACTCGCCGGTTTTCTCCCAGACGTTCTCAGGTGCTTTGGTGAGCACCGAAATGGAGTCGTTGCCATAGTTGGCGATCACGATCTGCTCGCCGTTGGCGGTGATCGCAATCCCCGCCGCCTGAGGCTTCACTTTGATTCCGTTCCCCTTGCCGCCGTGGCCTAGCGCAACCGGGCTTCCCGTGCGCTCCGCCCAACCATCCGAGCCTAAGTCAAAAATATGAACATTGTCATCCACGCCGCCGGAGACATAAAACGTCTTTCCATCCGGATCGAACACGATGCCGCAGTACGTATTGGGTACCGCGATCGCCTGCGTCTGCACTGGCGTGCCGTGTGCGATATCGAAGACAAATACAAACTGAGTCGAGTCTTTGGGGAGGCGCTTGCCTGTGCTGCTAAACAGCACGTTGTAACCGGAGGTCAGGACCAGAAGCGTCTTCCCATCCGGACTAACGACTGTTGTGACCGCACTTCCCGCAGTGTATTTCGGAAAATCCTTCAATCCGGGATTCAGCGACTGAAACTTGGACCCCGGAACGGCCAGCGGAGTGATGCGTACCCCCTGATTGGGAACGTTCATTGAGTGAGCGGCCGCCCTGACCGGGCTTTCTGCCCGGAGGAGCGAGGGCGCCACAAACATGCCGAGCACGACTCCCCATTGAAGGCATCGCATGCAGTTCTCCGATTTCAATTGGTCAAAGCTCCATGGAAGTGGTTTTGGGCTGCTGCTCGGCCACCAGCGTGCGCTGGCGAGCCGGGAGAAAAGGATGAATCAGGACC
>JBOGMI010001057.1:0-1628 GCA_050746645.1 Bryobacteraceae bacterium
ACGGAAACGTGCGGAAAGCTACGAGTGACCTCGAAGATTTCGCGCTGCTTCGCTCCACAGGCATCCCTACCTATCACATGGCATCGTGCGCCGATGACGCGGATCTCCGGATCACGGACATCCTTCGCGGTCAGGAGCATCTCGCCAACACGTTTAAACACGTGCTGATCTTCGAGGCCCTCGATGTCGAAGTGCCGAGGACCGCTCACCTGCCGCTGCTGATGGCGCCCGATGGCACGAAGCTATCCAAGCGCATTCATGGCCCGGTGGTCAGCGTGGTCACGTATCGCGATGCCGGATTTCTACCGCATGCGTTCGTAAACTTCCTCTCACTACTCGGCTGGTCGCCCAAAAACGATCGCGAGAAGATGTCGCTCGAAGAGCTTGTCGAGCTGTTCTCGCTCGACGGCATCAATCGCGCGAACGCAATCATCAACTTCAGGGAGGAAGAGCCCTTCGATCCGAAGGCCCTGTGGCTCAATGCCGAGCATATCCGCTCGCTCCATATGGATGAGCTTGTGCAGCGCTTGATGCCTTACGTCCAACAAGCCGGATTTGCGAATGCCACGCCGGAAAAGGTGCGCGCGGTCGCGCCGCTGATCCGTGAGCGCATCCGATTATTGGGCGATATCGGCACCGTCGCCGATTTCTTCTTTTGGGAGCAACTTCCGCCGTACGATCCGGCAGAATTGATCCCCAAAAAAGGAGATCCGGCCACGGCTGCGCAAGCCCTACGCAAAGCTAAGGAGGTCTTCGAGTCTGTGCCCGCCTTCGACCACGGAGCATTGGAATCGGCTCTTCGGATCGCTGCCGACGAACTGAAGCTGAAAGCAGGACAGATGTTCCAGCCGATTCGTGTCGCAGTGTGCGGCCGGAAAAATGCGCCGCCGCTTTTTGAAACGCTGGAAGTGCTTGGGCGAAAGACTGTTGTCAACCGCGTTGATTTGGCACTTGGATTGATTTAATGATTGACGTCGATTCGCCCCCCTCTAACTTCATCCGCGATTTGATTCTCGCCGACAAGGCGGCTGCCAAGTCTGACGGACGTGTGCGGACGCGTTTTCCTCCGGAACCCAATGGTTATCTGCACGTCGGCCATGCCAAAAGCATCATGCTCAATTTCGGTCTTGCCGAAGAGTTCGGGGGCGAGTGCAATCTCCGCTTCGACGACACGAATCCCGCGAAGGAAGAGACGGAATACGTCGAATCCATCATCGAGGATGTGAAATGGCTGGGCGGCGATTTCGGCGATCGCGTCTTCTATGCATCGGACTACTTCGGCCAGCTATACGACTGGGCCGTCGAACTGATTAAGAAGGGGAAAGCCTATGTCTGCGATTTGAGTAGCGAGCAGGTGCGGGAGACCCGCGGTACACTCAGCGAGCCAGGGACCAACAGTCCTTATCGCGAACGAGGCGTGGAAGAGAATCTCGACCTGTGGAAACGGATGAAGAGCGGTGAGTTTCCTGATGGCTCACACACACTCCGCGCCAAAATCGACATGGCATCGCCGAATCTCAATATGAGGGATCCCGTGATGTACCGAATCTTGCACGCCGAGCATCATCGTACGGGCAATGACTGGTGCATCTATCCCATGTACGACTGGGCGCACGGTCAATCCGATT
>JBOGMI010001058.1:0-3015 GCA_050746645.1 Bryobacteraceae bacterium
GAAATGGGTCGATCCGAACAATTTCGTTCAGGTCGTGCGCGGCCCGGCACCGCAATAGTGCATTCAGAGCCGCGACCACAGGCGCGGTCGGCCCGCTGTCCGGGCCCATACGGAAGAGGAACATTGGGGCGTTACGCTCCTCAAGAGCGTGTTTTTGCTGAGAACAAGTTTCGGGATGCGCCACCACCGAACTGTGACCTACCTGATCACGTTCGCCGCCTACGGTTCGCGCCTGCACGGTGACGAGTGGGGATCGGTCGATCGAACGCACAACACATACAGAAGCCCCTGGTCGAAGCCGATGCTGAGCGCTTTGCGGCCGCGCGGGGGAAGATGGATCAGCCGGCGTATACTTTGGCCAAAGAACACAGGGAGATCGTGCTGGCTTCCCTATTGGAGCGCTGCTCACAGTGTGAGTGGAAGTTGTTAGCGGCGCACGTGCGCACCAATCACGTGCATGTGGTTGTCGCAGCCGAGGTACGGCCGGAGAGAATCATGAACGATCTCAAATCATATGCAAGTCGGCTCTTGAACAAAATGGGCCTGGAAGAATCCGCTCGAAAGCGTTGGGCCAGGCATGGAAGCACGCGTTGGTTATGGAAGCAGGAACACATTACAGCGGCCGTTCGGTATGTGGTTGACGAGCAGGGCAAACCCATGGCTGTTTTTGAAGCGGTTTTGCCGTAGACGAGACTGCAAACAGAGCCGCGACCATAGGGAGCGATCGGCCCGGTCCGGGTCCATGCGGGAGAGGAACGATGGGGCGTTGCGTTCCTCAAGAGCGGTTGCCCGTCTGATTCCAGTTCGTCTCGGTTTGGGGATTACTGAAACACTCCAAGCTCCAAGTGCGCCACAGCTTCGACGTGATAGGTTTGCGGGAACAGATCGACCAGCGTAAGCCGCGCGATTCGGTATGCCGTGAGTAACTTACGCAGATCGCGGGCAAAGGTCGAGATATCGCAACTTACCAGAGTGATGCGGCGCGGCCGGATGCGCAGCAAATGGTCCACGACGGCGCGGCCGAGACCGGCGCGAGTCGGATCGGCGACGACTAAGTCAGGGGTTTCGCCGCAGGCGGCGAGAAAGTCTTCGGCAGAGGCTTTGACCGTCCTCAGCTTGCCCGGCGCCTGCTGGGCGTTCCATTCGAGGTCGCGAAATGCCGGGCCGCCGCGTTCGACCGCATCCACGCGTTCGAAACGCACCGCCAAAGGCAGCGAAAACAAACCGGCGCCGGCATAGAGATCGATCGCATAGCTGCCGTTTGCCTCCCACAGAACTTCCGCTACCAGCGCATCGATCAAAAAGCGATTGACCTGAAAAAACGATCCGCGGCTGACGCGAAAAGTGCAACCGGCGGCATGGTAGTCGATCGCGTTCGGAGCGAAAGCGGGCAAAAAGGCGCGGCACCAATCGAAAAAGCGCGCCGCGAGCGGCCGGCCGGAATCGGTCACGGTAAGCTGCAGATCCGTTTCATTGGTGAACAGTTCGAGCGAGCGCAGAAATTCGGGCCATTGCGGCTGGCGGATGGCGGTTTGCAAGCGCGAAATGGCGTCGTTGAGCAGCGGCGAGGAGATCTCGCAATGGCCGATGGCGCGCACCTCGTCCGAACCGCGCTCGCGAAAGCCCATTTTGCGTCCGGCGAAATGCAGTTGGATACGATTGCGATAGTGCCAGGGCGGGCCGCCGATGAGTTGCGTTTCCAGCGGATCGGTAATGCCTGCGATGCGCCGCAGCGTTTCGTGCAGGATGGCGCGCTTTTGTTCGAGTTGGTAGGCGTAATCGATCTGCTGGTAATGGCAGCCGCCGCAGGTTGCGAAGTATTCGCAGCGCGGCACGATACGTTCGGGCGACGGATCGAGCACCTCAAGCAGGGAGCCGCGCAGCAAGCCCGAGTTGGCGCGTTCGGCCGCGATGGAGACGCGCTCGCCCGGAACCACGAACGGAATCAGCACCACCTGCCCGTCGCTGCGCGCCAGGCCGTCGCCTCCGTAGACCAGCTTTTCGATTGTGACGGTCATCCCTTACGATAAAGGTTCCCTTCTATTCGAATGAAAACACGAGTTCTCTCCGGCGTCCAGCCGAGCGGTCAATTGCACATCGGCAACTATCTGGGCGCGCTGAAAAGCTGGGCCGAAATCCAGAGCCAATACGAATGCATTTTCTGCATCGTCGATCTGCACGCGGTGACCGTTTACCAGAATCCCGCCGAGCTTTCGGCGAACATCCGCGAAACAGCGGCGCTGTTTATGGCGGCAGGCATCGATCCCGCGCAGTCTTCGATCGTCGTGCAATCGGCGATTCCCCCGCACGCGGAACTCGCCTGGCTGCTCACTTGTGTCACGCCGGTCGGGTGGCTCTATCGCATGACGCAGTTCAAGGCCAAAGCTGAGAAGCAGGAGACTGTGGGCGACGGGATGTTGCAGTATCCGGTGCTGATGGCGGCGGACATTCTGCTGTATCAAGCGGCCATTGTGCCGGTCGGCGAGGACCAGGCGCAGCATCTGGAACTGACGCGCGATATCGCGCAGCGCTTTAATTCGCTCTATGGCGAGACGTTCACCATGCCGCGGACGTATTTGCCCGCGGTGGGCGCGCGCATCATGGGCCTAGACGATCCCACACAGAAAATGAGCAAATCGGCGACCGGCGCGGGCCATGCGATCGGCCTGCTCGACGAGCCGAAGGTCATTCTAAAAAAGATCGCGCGCGCGACGACGGACTCAAAGCCGGCGGTCGATCCGGAGAACATGGGCGCGGGGATCGCGAATCTGCTGACGATCGCCCAGGCCTGCGATGGTTCGATTTCGAAAGAAAAGGCCGCGGGCATGCGCTATGGCGAGTTCAAGAAACTGGTGGCCGAAGCGGTGATTGCGAGGCTGGAGCCGATCCAGCGGCGCTATCGCGAAATCGTGTCCGAGCGCGGATATATCGAATCGGTTTTGCAGCAAGGCCGGGAACAAGTGCTGCCGCTAGCCGAAGACACGGTTCAAAAAGCCAAGCGCGCCATGGGCTGCA
>JBOGMI010001059.1:0-1619 GCA_050746645.1 Bryobacteraceae bacterium
CAGCGGCGCTATCGCGAAATCGTGTCCGAGCGCGGATATATCGAATCGGTTTTGCAGCAAGGCCGGGAACAAGTGCTGCCGCTAGCCGAAGACACGGTTCAAAAAGCCAAGCGCGCCATGGGCTGCACGGTCTCTGATTCAACCGTCTAACCCTCCGATCCCCTCATTCCCCCCTGCTTCAGCGCGGGATGGCTTCGACGAGGCTGACTGGCGAAGCTGTCGGGATTACCCGCATCAGCCGGAAGCCTGCTTTGTCCAATAGTGCGCCGTACTCCGCTGCGGTCCGCTCCTGGCCTCCCGATGCCGTCAGCATGACGATGTCGAGCATCTTGCCGGGGTGCGGTGTATCGCCGCCCGGCAGCACCATTTCGACCAGCAGCAAGCGCCCCTCGGGGTTGATTGCGCGGCGGCAGTTGCCCAGGATGGTCAGACACTGCTCCTCTTTCCAATCGTGAATAATGTGCGAGAGAAGATAGGCATCGGCTCCGGCCGGAACGCTCTCGAAGAAGGTGCCGGCCTCGATGCGGATGCGATCCGTCAAGCCGCGCTGCCGGATGAACGCCGGCGCATCGCGAACCACATGCGGCATGTCGAAGAGGATGCCGCGCGGCCCGGCATGCCGCTCGAGAATGGTGGTCAACATATTCCCGGTGGACCCGCCCACGTCGGCGATCATAGAGAAGGCCGAAAAGTCGTAGGCCGCGGCGACCGCGGCAGGCTCCCTGCCGTGTATGCCCACCATGGTGTCGTTGAACAGAGACGCCTCTGCCGGATGGCTCGCCAACCACTCGAATACTGGTACGCCGAAGGCTTCCTGAAATCCGGTTTCTCCCGTTCGGACGGAGTGCAGTAAATGATCGAGCGAGCGCGATAGCAATTCGCCTCCCAGGACGAGAGCGGCCGCGTGGCCGGGCGTGCCCGACTTCAGCGCCGCGCCCAGAGGCCGTAACGAGAACCGGTGTGCCGCGTCTTCGGTGAAGAATCCAAGGCTGGCAAGCATTCGCAAAACACGGTAGAGCGATGGCGCATGAGTTGCGGTCAGAGGCGCGAGTTCCGCGGCGGCCTTGGGTCCCTCGGCCAGGTAGTCGGGCAGTTTCAATGTGGCCGTCAAGTGGATCAGGCGCGAGACAAATTGCGCCAGGATCATTTCGAGCAGTTGAGCTTCCGGTGGTACGGTTCCGGATTTCGCGGTAGGGGCTTCGGGCATGTTGTTCTTATAGGGTGGTAATCCAATTCAGTTTAGGCTACTGTGCTTTGACAGGCCAAAGGCCTGTTCCACGAACCGAAGGTCATTCTAAAAAAGATCGCGCGCGCGACGACCGATTCGCAACCGTCAGTCGATCCGGAGAATATGGGCGCCGGGATTGCGAATCTGCTGACGATCGCCCAGGCTTGCGATCCTTCGATTGCGAAAGAGAAGGTCACCGGCATGCGCTATGGCGAGTTCAAGAAACTGGTAGCCGAAGCGGTGATCGCGAGGCTGGAGCCGATTCAGCGGCGCTATCGCGAAATCGTGTCCGAGCGCGGATATATCGAATCGGTTTTGCAGCAAGGCCGGGAACAAGTGCTGCCGCTAGCCGAAGACACGGTTCAAAAAGCCAAGCGCGCCATGGGCTGCA
>JBOGMI010001060.1:0-2812 GCA_050746645.1 Bryobacteraceae bacterium
CCGCCAATCGTCGAGAGCAAAGGCGGCCAGAATGGCCGCACCCATTTGCCAGGTCGGTTCGCTGTAACGGAACACCTGACTGAGGTCCATGCCCGGGATCGCGTTGGTGAGGTCCTCTACCCACGTAACCTGAAGTGAGCGCGCCATGAAAACCGCGATCCAGAAAAACAATAGGATTCTAAGCCCGCGCAACTTGCTGCCGGTAAAAACCGCGGTGGCGGATAGAAAAACGACCAGCAGTCCGAGGTATCCCCCGATAAAGCCCCAATTCTTCGCTAAGGTTCCGGACGGGTCGTTTGCATCAAACGTATGAATTGGCCCCCAGAGATACGGAAAAAGAAAAGTGGCAAAGCTGATTTTGGGAAGAGCGAAATGGCTCCAGCCGTAGTGAACTGCGGAAAGGCTGAGATACTGGAGAAACGGAATCAGGACAGGGGCGGCGAGCAGCAATCCTACCGCGCAACCGCTCACGACTTTGGTTGCAAATGCAAATCGCGCACCGCGAGGAGCAACCGAAAAGCGGTACATGCTCCAGGCGAACGCCAGTAAGCCATCCAGATAGGCTGTTTCTGGGAATCCGGCGTAAAGCGAATATGCGAGTGCGACCGCAATGAGTATCCATCCGCCGCGCCGTTTCCCGCCGGAACAGGCGAAAGCCCGTTCGATGCCAAGCAAGAGCAAGGGGAGAAAGGCAATTGGAGTGATCGGCGCATCGGAAAACCAGGCGAAGGTGCCGTTCAAAGAATAAATGGCCGCCCCGGAGAACGCAGCAACTCGGCAAAGCCGGAAATGCCGTAGCAATGCGAAGGCCGCCAAACCGGCAACCATCTGCAAAGCAATCTTGAATAACAGTACTCCGCCCAAAAAATGCAGTAAGAGCACGAACGGGAGAAACAGCGAGGCGGGCTGCATCTCCCCCGCAAGCGGCGCCCCCACGCCCATATACGGGTCCCACCACGGGATGTGCCCGTGCAACCATTGCTGAGCGGAAAACCCTCCGAGGGCCTGAATCGTATATCCCGCACTCGCATCGAGCCATGGAATTCCGGTCGTAACACCGCGCTGGGAAGAGACCGTCAGCCCGGACACCCGAAAGATAGGGTTTGCCGAGAGCCCATAGAGCGCGGCGGGGGCATGCGCCAGGATCATGAGAACGCAAAGAAGAACAGCGCACCCGGAATCCGTTCGAATTCGGGCGGAGACCCGCTCGGATAGGCGATGCATAAGAATTGTAACAGTGTAACAGCGGCTTCAACCGAGGCCATCAAAAAGCGCGGTTTTCAGCGAGAAAAGAAAGCGGACTGGGGAAAACATCGAGACGAGATCGAACTACAAGGTCAGGAAAGTTTTCATAGCCTATGAAAGCTGACAAATGCGTCGTTCTCTGTCTTCTCTCCTCTCCAGGTCTTGTTCGAAGGAGATAGGCGTTTGCTCAGCGCTCCGCGACTTTGGTCGAATATCCGGGCGGACGAGGTATACGGGCCGGTTCTTGACCTGCTCAAAGATTTTTCCGATGTAAATACCTATAATTGCCAGGAGGGCCATTGTGCAGCCGAAACCGAGGGTCACAATTATCATCAACGAGGTCCACCCGGGCGTAATTGGGGCGCCGCTCAAGAATCGCCATGCCGTAGCAGCCATTTCCAGGCACGCCACGAATACGAATAAAAAGGCGGGCAGCAGCGCCAGACGAAGCGGCAAAATGGAAAATGAGAATACAGCGTCTGAAGCAAGCCGGAATTGCTTGCCAAGCGAACACTTCGTGGCACCGTGCTGGCGGGGCAGTATTGGTATCTCTAGCGTGGTTGTAGTGAAACCCACTAGCGTTAACAATCCTCGGAGATATCTGTGCGTCTCGTGAAACTGTTGCAGAGCTTTAATGGCAGACTGTCCCAATAGGGCGAAGTCAGTCGTTCCGGCAGGGACACTGACCTCACACAGATGAGCCCAGAGGCTGTGAAATCGGCGGCTGGCCCATCGCTTCAACGGCGCGCCACCGTGCTTGTTGTCCAGGCGCGCCGTGCGGATGATATCGCTTCCGGCGAGATGGAGGCGCAGCATCTCAGGAATTAACTCAACCGGATGCTGCCCGTCTCCATCGAGCATTACTGCTGCGTCTGCATCGGCAGATTCCAGCCCGGCGCACAGAGCCGCCTGAGTGCCAAAATTGCGGGTGAGGCGCAGAAAACGGATCCGAGGATTCCTGTGGGAGAGATCCGCAAGCACCACTGGGGTGCTATCAACCGAACCATCATCTACATACAAGACCTCCAGATCCCACCCATACTGCGAAATAGCTTCTTCCTGTGTCCACAGTGAATCGTTGAACGCACGCAGCCCTTCTTCCTCGTTGAACACCGGAACGATTGCCAGCAATACGGGCGAAGATTTGGCCATCATTATTCCCCGATCAGTTTACGGCACCTTGCAAGCCTTGGGCCACGGCCTTCCAGTACAGTATAGAAGCTCAAATGTTGAGTGCTCAACGGAAACCGATCAATCTCGATCTCATCGAAGAGCCAACGGCAGACCACGACAATTTCCCGCGCGCAGTTGACATGTTCGTGACGCATAATCTGCGAATATGAAAGACCGGTCCGGAGGCGAAAACTGATTCCAGTCGAAAGCCTCCAAGCAAGGCCCCATAAGAATCCTCCCTCGGTGGGAATCCCAGCTTGAAAGACCCCACCGGATCGCAGCCGAAGCGCCGCCTCTGCGATGATCCGGGGCAACTCCGTCAGATGCTCTAATACTGCCACCGAAAAGACTCGATCATACCTGGCATCTGTAGGCACTTCGGTAATGGACCGAT
>JBOGMI010001061.1:0-3758 GCA_050746645.1 Bryobacteraceae bacterium
CAGCAGAAAGAGCAACTCGTGCGCCGTTTGCAAGCCGAGGGCCGTACGGTTGCGATGGCGGGCGACGGCGTGAACGATGCGCCCGCCCTTGCAGCCGCCCATGTCGGCATCGCGATGGGTACGGGAACCGACGTCGCCATGGAGAGCGCGGGCATCACGCTGGTAAGCGGCGATCTGCGCGGAGTAGCGCGCGCGCTGCGGCTCAGCCGCGCTGCCATGCGCAATATCCGTCAGAACCTGTTTCTCGCGTTTGTCTACAACGCGCTGGGAATCCCGATTGCAGCAGGCGTGCTGTATCCGTTTATCGGCCTCCTGCTCAGCCCGATGATCGCCAGCGCTGCCATGACGTTCAGCTCGGTTTCGGTAATTACGAATGCGCTGCGGCTGAAGCAGGTGAAATTATAAGAGAGTGACCGACCAGTTGTTTCTCTCGATCTGGCTCGAACCGCAGGCACGCCGGGCACGGCTGCGCGAGTTCGAAAAACTGCTCCGCCTCTTCCCGTTCTCCCAGCGCAGTCAGCCGCAGACGACCGTGGCTGTCCGGGCGATCGGTCTAACCGAGCCGCCGTTATTGGAGCGAGCCATGAGCGGACCCGCGGAGCCCTCCGAATTGATCGCAGCCTTCCGCGATTTCTCCGGCGAGGATATTGCCTATCGCGTCGAGAGTTGGTGGGATCTCTGGCAGTTCGACGGCGATTGGAAATTGGCCCCGGCACGCATCGTGCTCGCCTGTTTCGGCCCCGCGTTCAATAGCGGAAGCGGCGGGCACGAAGACTTGTGGCTCGATTTTGGGGTCGACAGTTGTTTCCTACCCCAGCCGGATCACCCCACGAGCGGCAAGCTGATCGAATCGAACATCCGCAGCTTATTGCGGCTGGTACACGATTTCGATTCTGCGCTTCCGGTAGCCAAGCGGCGCCTCGAAACCGAATCCGGGGAGAATTTCGCGGATCGGCTTCAGGACGTGCTCACAACGGGCAGTCGCGTTCAATAGCGCGGCACGCTGGCATCCACGTCCACGCTCCAGCGATCGATGCCGCCCGCAACGCTGAAGCAGTTGTCGACGCCATGCTCCCTCATCCAGGCGGCGACTTGGAGGCTCCGCACTCCGTGGTGGCACAGAAATAACAGCGCCTTCTCGTCGGCGAGCGCTTCGAGGCGCTGCATTTCGGCCGGAATCGATTGCATCGGAATGGTCTCGGCTCCGGCGATTCGCGCCAGCGCCAGTTCCTCCGGCTCGCGCACGTCGATCAAAACCGCCTCGCTGTTTCGCGACAGTCGCTCCCGAGCGTCCCGTGTGCTGATTTCCAATGCCTCCTCCGCCCTCATCGGTGTTCCACCCCCGAAACCGCGCCTTCCAAAGCAGAGCCGCTGGTAGACTTGCTGGCTTGTTGTTCCGTCTCGGAAAACACCTTAACCATGATCTCACTAACGTGTAAACTATTGTGAGGTACCCAATTTGAATCATTTTTTGAACTTTCCCCTACCCGCAGGGCAGCAGGGCGTCCTCCGCTAGTCCGGCATGTATTCACCAAGACACTACCCTCCACGCCGGCCGAGGGTCCGAGAAAACGTAAACGAAGCCATCCGATTCCGCGAGGTTCGCGCCGTCTTCCCCGACGGCTCGGTCGAGATCATGCCCACTCTTGCCGCCGTGCGCAAAGCCAAGGACCTGGGTTTGGATCTGATTGTCATTGCCCCTACGGCCGAGCCGCCGGTCGCCAAAGCCATGGATTATGGCCAATGGCAGTACGAGCAAAAGAAGAAGCAGCACGAGGCCAAGAAAAAGCAGCACGTGATTCAGGTTAAGGAATTAAAGTTCCGTCCCAACACCGACGATCACGATTACGAATTCAAGAAGAACCACGCCATTCGCTTCTTAAAAGACGGCAATCGCGTGAAAGCGGTGGTGCAGTTCCGCGGCCGCGAAATCGCTCACGTCGATCTCGGCCGCAATCTGCTGCTGCGCTTCGCCGGCGATCTGGCCGGCATCGGCCAAATCGAAGGCCAGCCGCGCCTCGAAGGCCGCAACGCCCATGTCATCATCAGCCCGGTGAAATCCCACTAGTTCGAGTGGGACGGACCATCGCTTTTTGTGGCCTGTCGGGCGTCGGAAAATGGCAGGCGGCGAAACCCGATCGTCTGCCCACCCGAGTCACGTTACTGCACATATCCCAGGCTCTTCAGCACTTCGATATCGTGCGCGGAAAGCTTGCGGTTCTGGGCGCGCGTCTCGGTGCGCATGAACCATTCCTTCAGCCGGGATGTGTCGGCTTTGTAAGTCTTGTTGCCCTTCTTAAACACACGCGGATGGAGCTCGTGCGGGTCCGTTTGCAGATTGTATAGATACAGCTTGCTCGCCCCCGGATCCCACACCATCTTGGAATCGCCATCAGTGCGGCCGAAACGCAGAGGCAGCTCTTCCTTGTGCACCCAAATCCAGGACATCCACTTCGGGGCATAGCCCTTCTTGCCCGCGAACGTCACGTAATGAATCCAGCGATTGGTGAGCGGATCGGCGCTGGTCAGCACGGGCGCCAGGCTGCGGCCCGAAAAGTGGATGGGGTTGCTCTTGTTGGCCATCACTTGTGGCAAGGCCAGATGCAACACCGTCGGCATAATATCGATCGTTTGCACAGGCGTGTCCACGACCTGGCCTGCTTTCACGTGGCCAGGCCAGCGGATGATCAGCGGCACGTGAATGATGCCCTCATACAGATGCCGCCCATGGCCCACGTATCCGTGCTGCCCCAAACTCTCGCCGTGATCGGCCACCAATACGACGATGGTCGACTTCTTGATGTGGAGCTGGTCCAGCGCGTGCAACAGGTTGTCGATGTAATGATCGCAGTAATAAATCTCGGAATCGTAGGCCTTGACGCGCTGGCGAAAATCGCTGTCGCCGGTGGGCTTAAAGGGATGCGCGGGATCCACATTGGGAGGATTATAGGCGGCGCGAAACATATAGGGCGAGTGCGGGTCGAAATAATGGACCCACAAAAAGAACGGCTTATTCTTCTTCGCGGCCGCGCGCAGCCATTTCATCGCGGGCGGAGTGACATCCTGGGCCCAGCGCATGGAATTGAAGAGCTGGTAGGTGCGCGTGAGGTCTTCGTTGTAGTAATCGAAATAGTCGTTCAGATGCGTTAGGCGCCCCAGCAGCGGCCAGGCACTGACAAACGCCGCGGTCTGATATCCGTGACTGCTCAGAACCTGGGGCAGCATCACGATGTGAAGGCCATTATCAATGGCGTCTCCATTCCTGCGCGCGCCGTCCTCCTGCGGATAGCGGCTGCACATGATCGCGAGATGCGAAGGCCCAGTCAGCGGAATGACCGTATAGGCACGGGCGAAACGGGTGCCTTCCTTCGCCAGTTGGTCGATATACGGGCTGGTGCGCTTGGCATAGCCATAGCAGGAAAGATGATCGGCCCTCAGCGTATCGATCGTGATCAGAAGGACATTGGGCGGGTGGCCCTTGGACGCGGCGGCTGTGTTCCCCTGCGCAGCTTCCAATGCGGTTGCGCCCAGGGCAACCGCGAAAATCAGCGAAATAAGCCGCATACTTCGATCTTATCGAGAGCTATCGAAGCGCCTGCATTTCGTCGCTTATGGCACGAACGCCTCCCAGTACGCCGGCGGCAATCGCCCCGGGTCCATCGTGCTTTGAAAATCGAGTGCCACTTCCGAGAGCCGGTCGACGATCTTCGGATGCTCGCTCGCCACATCGTGCCGCTCTCCGGGGTCCTGGACAAGGT
>JBOGMI010001062.1:0-1516 GCA_050746645.1 Bryobacteraceae bacterium
TGAAACGTCGTCTGCATGGGATCGACTCGATGGATCGCGTGCTGTACTTCGCGGATGAGCGTGGCCGGGCTTTCCGTAGAGCGAACGACGTATGTCATGATCTGCTTTAAGAGGAACTGTGACCAGATCGTTGCAGGCGGAATTTGGCGGAAATCGAGATACAATTCAGCGTCGGGAGGCTTCGCAAGACCCAATTGACGGCTGGCGCGGACCACACCGACGATAGAGAGTGGATGCTTATTGAAGTAGGGATCATCAAAGGTGATGTGTTTCCCTACGGGGTCTTGCCCAGAGAAATAACGCCTCGCGAGGACGTCGTTGATGATTACGACCGCCGGCTGACTCAGTGTGTCTGTTTTCGCAAACAGTCGGCCTTTCAGGAGCGGAATTTCTAGAGCACGGAAATAACTGGCGCTGGCTGCATTTAGGGAAGCATGCGGCTGCATTTCCGGAGTAGGTTTAGGCCGCCCCTTTACAAAAAATCCTGCCGAAGCATGTCCATTGCTGAGCGGCAAATAGCTAATGAAACCTGCCGCTTTCACTCCTGGGATCCGCGACATCTGATCCAACTCGGGGCCGTACACCGTTGTTGCCAAATTCTTGCCCGCGGGTTCCGTTCCGGAAACTGCCGTTTGCATGGTGAGCACATGCTGCGTTGCGAATCCGCGGTTCAGGTGCAATAAGTGATAGAGCGTGTGCAGCAGCAGCGCCGAGCCGGAAAGCATAACGATTGCGAGGCTCAACTGGGCGACAACCAGCAGATCGCGATATCTCTGTTGACTGCGTCCGCCCGCAACCGCACCCGCGCTTTCCCGCAACGCTTTCTCGATATCCTGGCGCGCGGCCTGCCAGATGGGAGCCATCCCGAAGAGCAGCGCACAGATTACAGCAACTCCCAGCATGGCGAGGCAGACTTCGGGACGCAGATCGATCTGCTGCGCACGTGGGATCACGCCGGCCCCAAGGTGTTTCAAAAGACCCAGCGAAGCCGAGGCCAGGCCCAGACCGGCGGCTGTTCCGATCAGCGCCAGCAGCAAGTTTTCGGTGAAGATCTGTCTGGCGATGCGCATTCTGCTCCCGCCCAGCGCCGCGCGGATCGCCATTTCGCGCTTGCGGCCAAGCGCGCGCGCCAGTTGCAAATTGGCGATATTCGCGCAGGCAATCAGAAGCAGCAGCGCAACGGCCCCGAGGAGAGCAAACAATGCGGACGTTGCATCTCCGACAACGGCGTTGCGATACGGCTGTGCCACGAAAACTTCGCCTTATCGTCGTTGGGATAGGCTCTGTCGAGACGGCGCGCGATGAGTTTTAGCTCGGATTGCGCGGCGGCGAGCGTGACGCCGGTTTTCCGCCTCGCTATCACCTGAAGGAAATCCGCCCCCCGATTCCTCGTCTGGGGGTTGGCAGGGAGCGGAATCCAGAATTCTTCGCCGTGCGGGTGCATGGCAAAACCGTCCGGCATGACGCCTGAAATCGTGCATGCGCGGCCATCTACCGTAAGGGTCTGGCCCAGGGC
>JBOGMI010001063.1:0-2230 GCA_050746645.1 Bryobacteraceae bacterium
AGTCGCCGCCGTGCAACACCGGCATGTCGCCGTATCCCTCGTCGGTCGTTTGGTAAAGGTTGAGCCAGCTCGCAACCCGGACTCCCTTGTCTTTTTCCAGCCCCCTTTCGCGGGTGCAGTTGCGCCATTCCAATCGAAATGCGCTGATTTCGCTCGGACATTGGATAAAAACGCCGTTTAGTTCAAGTGGCGGCTGAAATTGGCCTTGGAGAAAAGAGGCGTCCTACCTCACGTTTGGCGTTGTTTTTGACGAAAAGCTCGCCCCACGTCAGGAAAGGACGCCTCCGTGAAAGAATGTACGACGTTGCAACTCGGCTCCACAAGCCCCTCGGTCAATTTCGATTCCCTGGCAGTTCGACTCACGGGCCTACTGGCGGCCGTCGCAAAATTGGTTTGCGAGCTGCTGGGCCGCGATCCAACACCCACGGCAATGCACGAGTTTGAGTTGAAATTGCAGGCTTTGCTGCGGGAAATAGGCCGCGTCATCATGGAATGGACCCTCAACGAGATCGAGCCGGCAACGCCGGAGGCAGCGCCGCGGCGCGTGGTGTTCGAGGGACAAGAATACCGCCGCAAACCCAAGTGCAATCGACCCCAGCTCGGCACGCTGTTTGGTTCCGTTAAAATCGAGCGGTTCTTATACGAGCCGTTGGAGCCCGGTGAGTCATCCGTTTTTCCTTTGGAAATCAACCTGGGCGTCGTGGCCCGCCGCGCGACACCGGCCCTGGCCGAGCGAGTGGCCCTGCACTCTAGCCAGGAAAGCCAGGAGGCGGTGCTGTCCATTCTCAAGCGTGATCACGGTATCGAGTGGTCAGTCCCCACGTTGCGGAACGTCGTGGCCGAAGTCAGCGCGGGCATGGCCCCGAACCTGCACGACGCCCAGTTGAACCAAGTGCTGGCCTGGCTGGAGAAAGCCAAGCGATCTCGCGGCAAACATCCGATCACCTTGGCAGTCGGACGCGACGGGATTTTCATCCCGATCCGCAAGGAGGATGGCTACAAGGAAGCGGCCGTGGCGACGCTCAGCGTGCTCGACCGCCGCGGCCGACGCTTGGGCACCGTTTATCTGGGCAGGATGCCGGAGCCGTATCAGAAAACTTTGTCCGACAGTTTGACCCGGCTGCTCGGCGACGTGCTGCGGAAAATCAAAGGCCCGCTGCCGCGAGTGGCCTATGTCACCGATGCGGGCCACCATCCGACTTGGTATTTCAACCACGTTCTGAAGCCGATGAGCGACCCTCGTGACCTGAGCCGCCGCTTGGACTGGGTTTGGATCGTCGATTTCTATCATGCCAGCCAATACGTCGCTCAGATGGCGGAAAGCCTGTTCGGCGACACGGCCCGCGGAAAAGCCTGGACCAGAAAGATGTGCCACTGGTTGAAGCACAAACCACGCGGAGTTTTTCGCCTGCTGCATTCGGCGGCCCATCACCATGCCCGGCGGCGGCTCTCCAAGCGTGCGGAGGAAAACTACGAAAGCGCCTATCGGTATCTCCTCGACCACCAAGCGTCGATGGACTACGCCCACTACAAAGCGAAGGGATTGCCGATCGGCAGCGGAGTGACCGAGGCCGCTTGCAAAACCGTGTTCACGCAACGCTTCAAACAATCGGGCATGTCTTGGGAAATCGAGAGTGGGCAAGTGATTTTAGACCTTCGCCTCGCTCGTCTCAGCAAGGTATGGACTCCGGTCTATGCCGCCTACCTCCACTCGCGTGTTACCATCCCCATGGCGACTAAACGCGATCATGGTACACTTCGCCCTCAAAAAGCCGCGTAAATCTCTGGAATGGCGCAACTGCACCCGTTAAAAGGTGCGTTTTACCGGTTCCGGTCGGCCCGACTAGAACGGCGCAGCCGTGTCGGTCGATGAAGTCGCAGTCGAACAGACGGACGATCGCAGCCTTGGGGATGCGTTTGGGGAAGGTGAAATCGTACTCTTCTAACGTCTTGCGTTTGAGTCCTCCGAAGGCGTGTTGAGAAAGCGGTCGTAAACCCCGGGATCGGCCGGATCGAGTTCGATGTCTTCGATCAACTCGCGACGGCGTGGGCAAGGCAAGGTGGGCGTGGGCAACTCGCGTCGGCGTCGCTCGGCCAACAGCAGGTTCTCCACGTAGGCGGCGTCGTAGGTTTGTAATTCGCTGGCGCGCACGATGGCAGCCACCACGTCTTGCCGACCATAAAGCCGGACCAGTGCCAGCAGGCGTCGCAGGTGCGTGCCGGTTTTAAC
>JBOGMI010001064.1:0-1407 GCA_050746645.1 Bryobacteraceae bacterium
TCACGCCCTGAGTCAGTCCGTCAAGTAGTTTTTGTGGACAACCCGGTGAGCAGCGGCGAACCTCGTAGCTGCAGCGCCTTGAGATACCGCGACTCGTCGTAGGGCGTGTGGGTTACCCAACAACGATACAGGATGCGGATCCACTTGAACGCAAGGGCGCGGACGGCGACTTGGTGCGGACTGCCTTTGGCGCGCTGCTGCTGATAGAAGGCGCCGGCCCAGAAGGATTTGTTGATGGTCTGGGCAGCCCACTCGACGAAGGTCTGGCGGACGAACGTGGGACACTGCCAACGCCAGTGCACCCAGCTCTTCTTGCCACTGCGTTGGGTCACGGGGGCGACCCCCGAGTAGCGTTGCACTTGCCCGGCGTTCTGGAAGCGCTCGCGCTGCTCGCCAAACGCGGTGAGCAGCCGTGGCGCCAAGATGGGGCCGCTGCCTGGTAACGCGTCGAAGAGTTTGTAGTCCGGCAGCTTGGGTGCCAGCAAGGCGATCGCTTCATCGAACCGAGTGATCGCTTGCAGCAAAACGCGAAGTTGATCGACCAGCGTAATCGCCAGTAATTGGAAGCTCTGGATCACCGCGACATCTTCGGTCAGCGACATCGCACTCTTCACGCCCTCCACGCGTCGCGTAACCAAGGGCTCGCGGCGAACGTTGTGATCATGGAAGAAGCCCTCCAGCGTTGCCGCACGGGCACGCTTGACCTGCTGCAAGGTAGGCCAGCGGGTGAGGAAGTCGCAGAACAATGGCGTGTCGCGATGCTCGAACCAGTCCAATGCTTGCGGGAAGTACTGCTTAAGCGCGTAACACAGACGATTGACGGTGCGCTTTCGGTCATCGACCAGCATGCGTCGTTGCTCGACCAGGTATCCCAGCGTGCGCATCGCAACGCTCTGAGGATGCAGTGGCGGGCAGTGCTCGGGGTAACGGAGCATCAGCTCCAGGGCAAGCTCAGCGTCGGTGGGATCGTCTTTGGCGCGACTGGGTTTGAAGGCCACGCGGTACTTGGCCAGCAAACTCGGGTCCACCGGAAACAGGACGACGAAGTCGTACTTCTGCAGCGCGTAGACGATGGGACCCTTGGCCAACTCCAGCGCCACGGCGATGGTGCCGCCAAAGCGTGCTTTCAGTCCTTGTGCCCACGCCTCGATCTGGTCCGGCTGATGTAAAAACCTGCCGAACTCTCGCTTCCCACCACCACCTGGCTGAAGACAAAAGTCGTGCTTGGCGTCAGCCCAGTCCAGACCGACCTGAGCGGTAAACATCGGGCATGCTGGTGTACTCATGATGCACCTCGCAGCGGATCAAACGGCCAACGAGACCTGCGTGCCTGAGCCCTGCGAAGCCAATATAGACAGCCGATCAGACGGCGTACCCTGAGTATTCGTTATCGAGCTCAAGCGCAGC
>JBOGMI010001065.1:0-7860 GCA_050746645.1 Bryobacteraceae bacterium
ATCCGGGATTAAGATTCCATTGGGTCGTTCATCATACATAACTAGCTTCGAGGAGAGAGGTCAAATGACCTTCCAGATCGGGGAGAAGGTCGTGTACCCCAACCAAGGGGTGGGCACGATTGAGAACATCAGCAGCCGCTGCTTCGGCGCCCAGGCGGAGCCCTTTTATTTATTGCGGCTTTGCCTCAGCAGCATGACGGTGATGGTTCCGTTTTCTCATGTAGACGATGTGGGGCTGAGGAAAATCACGAAATGCCGCGAAATTAGTGGCGTTCTGCAGTACCTGGCTTCCGGGCGGCCCTGCTGCCCGCACGATTGGAAGGACCGTTTCAAAGGCCACTCGGACAAAATGCGCGGCGGAAGCCTGCTCGGTATCGCCGAAGTATTCAAGGCGCTGCTGATCGTGCAAACCGGGAAGGCGCTTTCCTTCCGGGACAAGAAAATGCTCGAGCGGGCGCGCAGCATGCTGATCATGGAAACCTCCGCCGCCAAGTCGGTCGGCGAGGGGGAAGCCGCCGCCTTGATCGAGAAAGCCCTGGCCAAGTCCGGTCTGCACATGCCAGCGCCTTTGTAGCCTCCGGCCTTGGCTATACTGAGAGTGGTCCGTCTCTTTTGGCGCTATCGTCTAACGGTTAGGACGGAGCCCTCTCAAGGCTTAAATAGGGGTTCGATTCCCCTTAGCGCTACCAAGCTTACCGCTTCGTCGGGACGATCTCCCACTGTTGGTTTCCGCCGCCCCAATACGGCCATTGCACAACGCCCGCACCGTTGGTGTAGTAACCCGCCCAATACGGAACATCAAACACCTGGCCGTCCAATAACGACTGGAGGTAGAAATAGCCGCCTCCCACCGGCACCGGCATCCAAACTTCACTAGTAGCAATGCTGTACGGCCCAATGACGATCTGTGTGCCGTTTTGTGTGGACGATCCGGGCAGATCAAATCCTTGCCCGCTGGCAGCATTCACGATGACATAGCCGTTGCCACTACTCTCTTTCCATTGTGTCGAGCCGTCCATCCATCCGCCGGAAACCGGGAGAAATTGGAAGAGCTGGTTCAGGCCGCCGTTGCAGGCCCACTGCGCGACCCCGTCGCCTGACTTCGTGCCGGTCTCCTCCAGACACTTGCCACTCTGACGGTTCACGATGTTCACCCATCCGGCGGGAATCGGAGTAGCGGCGGCGTCGGAACTGGGATCGATCATCAGACTGGATTCGTCAACCGCTTCGAAAGCGGAGCCGGGAATTTGAGTCAGCGCATGAAGGTCCCCGTTGTTCCAGCGCGGGTCGGGTGCGCCTTGCAGATGCCAGCTCGCTCCGTTATCGGTGAGGATCGCGCCGTAGGTCTTCAGCGCTTCCAAAATCACCTGGTTGGATTTGCTGAAATGGCTGATATCGAAATTCGCCTTCAGGCGGAAGCGGGTTCCCATCGGCGGCGCAGCGGTTTTCGACGACGCGGAGTGCACCGCTGGCCAGACGTAGCGATTCGCTGTCGGATAGCCGGTCATCGAAATGGCATGGTTGATGTGACCTGAGGCCACTTCGTCATAGCGCACCAGCAGCGGAAACTGGGGCGTGCCCGCCGCATTCGATGTAGACCAATCCGGCGGATGGGCGGCATTGGACAGCAGATTGAATTTCGAAATCGCGTCCACCGTCCAGGAGCCGTTGGCGTTGTGAACCGTGTCGAAGGATTCGTACAGCATGCAGTTATCCCGGTCGAATACGATCAGGTGACGGTCCGACGAGCTCTCTACCACTGCATTCGAAGGAATCGGATAAGGCCCCGGATCACTGGTAAAAGGCCAATTGACATAAACGTCGGCGGCCGGCGTGCTGTTTCCATGGACCACATTGATCGGAAACACGGTTGTCGGATCGGTTGAGAAATCGGGATGCAACGGTGATCCCGCTCCTAATTCCGAGACATAGGCGGCAGAATTCGGGTTGACCGGGAGCTGGTCGATTCGAGTATTCCAGACCGAGTTGGCCGGAAATACGGGACAGCCATCAAACGACGGCGTCGTGACTTGCGCGTGCACAAGCGGCGCCGCACAAAGCAGGCAGGAAGCAAGTAATTTATACAATCAATGGCAGTATAATCATTTAAAGATTTTAATGCAAGAAAAATATGAAGGTATGATCATCTTGAATGCGGCGAGTAGGAATTCCAGCCCTCCGGACGCTTCTGCTGCGGACTCGGCTGGACACGGAAAAAGAGGGGCGGGCGCTCTTGTTTGGGGGAACTGGGTGCGGCGCCCGCTCTTTACGGGGTTTGACTATATGAACGTATCGCCGGCGGCTTCGGTTACCGGTCCCGGACCGAATTTCTCCGAAACATCTAAATTACTGGTTTTTCATCCCGCAGCAACAAATCATGGGGGTTCTCCGTCATTCTATATAGTGTCAACATGTGGCGGGAATAATGCCATCCGATGATTAAGTCGCCTACTCTACGTTTGTTGCTGGGGCTTCTGATCACGCTGGCCGCGGTAACAGTATTCTCGTCGTATTCGCTGCGGCAGTTGAGCGGGCTGCGCAAGCTACAAACGCAGACGATCGATTTAAACCGGCGCGATTCGCTACTTCTGTTTCAGATTGAGAACGAGTTGAACCGCGTGGGACTGCGGTTGCGCGACATGACGGAAGGGGACAGCGGGCGGGGAATCGCGGCGTACCAGGGAGAGTTTTCGCAACTGCAGACGGATCTTGGGAGCGCGATTCACGCCGAAGCGGCTTTGGCGCCGGGCGCCATGGGTCACAAGAGGCTCGCTGCTTCGCTGGCCACCTTTTGGCATACCGCGGACGACGTGTTCGCGGCCGCGGCCGCCGGACACGAAGGTGCGGCACGGCGGCTCGCGGTTACCGAGCTTTCACCCCAACAGATGCGCCTGAGCGCTTTGGTCTCCGAGTTGGTCGACCAAAATAACGGCACCGAGGTGAAAGCGGACCAGAAGGTGGCGCGCATCTATAGTCGCGCCGAGAGCGGCATTTACGCCTTTCTGGCCGCCACCATGCTGGCGATCGCGCTCATCAGCTTGTACTTGATCTATTCCAACCGGCGGATTTTCCAGCGCATCGAATTTCTCTCGCGCCAGCGCCGGGTGCTGGCCGCGCGCTTGATTTCGGTTCAGGAAGAAGTGCTGCGCTCGGTTTCGCGCGAATTGCACGACGAATTCGGCCAGATCCTAACTGCCGTCAGCGCGATGCTCAGCCGCGCGGAGCGCAAAGGGGTTCCACCGGATTCGCCGCTGCGCACGGAACTGAAGGAAGTGCGCGAGATCACGCATAACACGCTCGAAAAGATGAGAAGCCTGTCGCAAATGCTGCACCCCGCGGTCATCGACGATTACGGCCTGGCCAACGCCATCGAATGGTACGCCGGAGTCTTCGAACGCCAGACCGGCATCCGCACCAGCGTTCCCGTCCAGGGAGAACCGGTGCGCATCACCGGGCAGCCGGCGATTCATTGTTTCCGCATCGTTCAGGAAGCGCTCACGAACGCCGCTAAGCATGCGGCTACCAGCGCCGCCGAGGTCAGCCTGGTGTTCTCGGACGGCTCCTTGACGATTCATATCCGGGATTTCGGCTGCGGCATGGTGCAGAACTCCGGGCGCGGAATGGGACTCGGATTCATTGCGATGCAAGAGCGCGCGGAGTTGATCGGCGGGAGCCTGAAAGTGATTTCCGCCCCGCGCTCCGGCACCACTGTCTCGGTGACCATGCCGGTGCGGCCCGACGGACTGGCTCCCGATGCGGCCGAAGAGTTTGCGAACGAGGCCCCTCCCGCCAGAGAGGCATTCCTCAAAGACATTAAAGAAGTGAAGACCATTTAAGGAGGTAGTGAGCAGCGAGTCATGAGTGAACAAGAAGTGAGCACCGAACAAATTACGATTCTTCTTGCGGACGACCACAGTCTGGTCCGCCGCGGCTTCCGGCGCTTGCTTGAAGACGACGAAGCCATGAAGGTGATCGGCGAGGCTAGCAACGGGGTGGAAGCGATTCGTATGGCGTATGAATTGAAGCCCCAAGTGGTGGTGATGGATCTCTCGATGCCGGAGCTGGACGGCGTCCAGGCGACCAAGGAGATTGTCAAACACTTGCCCGGGACCGACGTGCTGGTGCTGAGCATGCACGCCGAGGACAATTACGTCCGCAATGCGCTGGATGCGGGAGCCAAGGGATACCTGCTCAAGAGCGCTATCGACGTGGATCTGATCGGCGCCATTCGGGCCGTTGCCGAAGGCAAGCGGTTTATCGGCTCCGGCTTGCGCTACATTGCACAGGAACAGGACGACGAGCTGAACAGACTCACCGCGCGCGAAAAGCAGGTACTGCAACTCATCGCGCAGGGTAAATCGAACAAGGAGATCGCCGGTCTACTCGACTTAAGCGTGAATACGGTTTCCGTACACCGCGCCAACCTGATGGAGAAAATGAACATCCACCGGACGGCGGAACTGGTGTTGTTCGCGATTCGGAAGGGGTTGGTGACGCCACAATAGCTGTCAGCTAATAGCTTTTAGCTAACAGCTAATTGCTTCCTATTGCACTTGCCGCGCTTTCTTGGCTTCGGCCCTGGCCTTCTTTTGGGCCTGCAGTTCGCGCGCCTTCGCCGCTTTCTTTTGGAAGCGGTCGACCCGGCCTTCCGTATCGACTAGCTTTTGCCGGCCGGTAAAGAATGGGTGGCAGCTTGAGCAGATTTCCACGCGGATATCGCCCTTGTGGGTCGAGCGGGTATGGAATTTAGACCCGCACGCGCAGATGACGCTCAACTCTTCATAGGCCGGATGAATACCTGTTTTCATGTACTTGGAGTCCTTTCTCAAACGGAGCCGGAAGCGTAAGCGACCTGTCCTTGGGGATTAACTCTAACTCTAACATGCGAAACCCCGCCGAAGCGGGGTTTCGCTCGAGCCTTTCGGCCGATTTGAGCCTACGTTTCGCGCGATGGGCAGCCGGTCCACAGGAACTGCGGCCTCGCCACTGAACGAAACCTGAACGTACGAGCGCGATAGGGAAAACCGGTGGCTTACGCTCCCGGTCCTGGATTAACTATCGGCCACCTCGCGCGTGGATTGTATGCTACAGTCACTACCAGAATTCATTGTTACTGGACCACCTCCTTCCTCAGTGATACTTCCATCTTATAAAGTCACTTCCGAGGCTGTCAACGAATCCGATTAAAATTGTTTTGGCCTTGTGCTTGCTTGCGTGCGGGGCCATCCAGCCGGCCCTGGCGGCCCTTCCCCAGCGCATCGCGGCGCTCATCCAGGCATCGCCCGATCTGGAGCGCGCGCATATCGGATATCAGTTCATAGATCTGAAGACGGGCCGGGTGCTCGCCCAACACGATGCCTCGCGCCTGTTCATGCCCGCATCGAACCGGAAACTGTTTGTGACCGCCATGGCGCTGATCCGCCTTGGCCCCGGATACAAATACAAAACCGAGGTGACGACGCGCGGTCCTTGGAAACCCGGCCAGACCGTGCTGCCCAACTTGCAGCTTGTCGGCGGCGGAGATCCGAACCTGTCCGGACGCGTCCTGCCTTACTCGGTCGATGCGCCGGACGGCGATCCGTTTGCCGCGCTTGAACAACTCGCCGATAAGCTGGTGAAGCTCAACATTCACGCAATCGACGGCGATGTCACCGGCGTCGCGACGCGCTATCCCGGCGATCGCTTTCCGCTCGACTGGACCAGGGGCGACACCGAATATGGATACGGCGCGCCCATCAGCGCGCTCACACTCGACGACAATGTCGTCACGGCCAGCGTGACTCCGACCGAGCCCGGCGAGCTCGCCGCTATCGCGCTCTGCCCGAATGTGCATCACTTCGTCGTACTGAACCAGGTGGTTACCGATGCCTCCAGGCAAACGCAGATTCATATCCGGCGGCCGCTCGGATCGAACGATCTGATCCTGTGGGGCACGATCGGCAAATCCGCGCCGGTCTGGCAGCAAGGGTTCGCGGTGGACAACCCGGCGCTGTTCGCGGCGCAGGCGCTGATTTCGGTTCTGCGCGAGCGCGGCATCGTCGTCCGCGGCAGTCCCCGCGCCCAGTACACCTACGCGAACGAGGTGCCGCAGCCCGATCCTCCCGCTATCGTCCTTGCCGAGCACGAATCGGCGCCGCTTTGGGAAGACCTGCAGGTCACCAACAAAGTCAGCGAAAATTTGCACGCCGAGATGCTGCTGCGGGAAGTGGGTTTCATCCAATGCGGACGCGGCACCTTGAAGGCGGGCTTGGATGCAGAGAAAACATTTTTGCAGCAGATCGGACTGGACGGCAGCCCGCCGCAGGTCGATTTTTTCGACGGCTGCGGCCTGGCGCGTGAGGACTTGGCCACGCCCGCCGCGATCGTAGCTCTGCTCCGCTATATGTGGGAGTCTCCCTATCGCGAACTGTGGCTGCAGACCCTGCCCATTGGCGGAGTGGATGGAACGCTGCAACACCGTTTTCAGGGCACTCCGAACCCCCAGCGCGTGCATGCGAAAACGGGATCGCTCAATCATGTCGATGCGCTCAGCGGATACATGGAAGTGAAGCCCCATCGCTGGATTGTATTTTCCATGCTCGTCAACGGAACTCCCGGAGACAACGACGAAGCCCGGCGCTTCCTCGACAGCGTCTGTGCGCTCTTTCTGCGCCAATGACGGCCCCGGCACCTTCACGGTCACTCCGGCCAGCGCGGCGGTTCCCGAGCCGGCCACGCTCTCTTTGGTTCTCCTCGCCGGTTTCGCCCTTTGCCTCCTCCGCCTGTGCGCACCGGGAAGTGTGCGCCGCGAGTCATTCTTCGTTCGGGTAAAGTGCTGAAACTGAGCCGGAAGCGTAAGCGACCCCATGCTCGGACGGGAATAAGTCAGGATCGCCTACGCTTTCGCCTCGGTTTCGAAATCTCAAGGATCGAGGGATGTTCTTCCGACGTCTGAAGGCGTGGCTGAAAGCCCAATGCCCTTAAAATTAAATAAGCCCATCCTCTTGTTCCGCCACTGCGTCCCACCCAACTCTGTCGTCATTTCCCAATTTCGTGTCCTCCCCAGGTCGCTACGCCCCCGCCCCTGAGTGAGCGCATTCTACATTCGGAGCCATGAGCGGAGCGATTGGACTCATGCTAATCACGTTCCGGTACGAACCGTGACGGCCAGTGCGGTTTAGCGGGGCGCAGCCAGTGTGTGGTATAGTTGAGCTATCTTTGCTCGCATCCGTATCTTCGAGTGCCTTCTGACCGCTTCCTTCTCCTTCTTTTACAGGTTGGTTTCAGAGCTGTCCGACAAAGATGAATCTCAAAATTCTAAAGGATTAACACTGTGACCAACATTTTTGTCGGGAATCTCAGCTACCAAACAACTCAGGAAGATCTCCAGGCAGCATTCGCCGCCTACGGATCTGTGGAGCGCGTGAATATCGTTACCGATCGCGATACAGGCCAGGCTCGGGGCTTCGCTTTTGTCGAAATGACGGATCCGCAAGCAGCGCAAACCGCCATTTCTCAACTCAATGGCGCCGAACTCCATGGCCGGGCACTAAATGTAAACGAAGCGCGGCCGAAGCCGGCTGGCGGCGGCGGCGGCCGGCGGCCCAGTTTCGGCGGCAATCGTGGACGAGGAGCGCGCTGGTAAATTGTCCAATTCGGCGGCCTGCAGCCGCCACAAATTTTTTCCGGGCCGCCCGCAATCTGGATTCAATCAGCCAGGCGGGCGGCCTTTCCAATTTATAAAGGAGTAAACCATGCCCGGTCGCGGACCGCAAACTTTTAAGAAGCGTCAGAAAGAACAGCAACGTAAAGAGCGACAATTGGAGAAAATGGCCAAGCGGCTCGCACGCAAAAACGAGCGCTCCACTCCTGACTCCGAAG
>JBOGMI010001066.1:0-1074 GCA_050746645.1 Bryobacteraceae bacterium
AAGAGAATCTTCAACGGCTGGACGCCACGATCTGATATCGGTGAGCATACGCGAGAACCTGGCGAACATCTTCGACGTTCAGATCGTAGTTATAGGCGATCTCTTCGGGCGTTTCGCCAAGCTCCGCCGATTCGGCGACCGTATCCGCAGGCACGCGGGTATTTTTGACAATGGGCACTCCACTGACCTTGCCGGGAATGACTTCGACGAGATTGCAACCGGACCAGTCAATATCCATACTTGAATTTTAGCGAGTTTGCGCGCCCGCAAAATAATTCAGCGGGCCGCTACCGGAGCCTAAGCCGGGAGCGGAGCGGATGGCCGCTTGGACGAAGCGCTGGGCAGCGGGGATGGCGTCGCGAAGCGTCATGCCGAGCGCGAGGCAAGCAGTGATGGCCGCCGAATAGGCGCAGCCGGTTCCGTGTGTGTGTGGCGTGTCGATGCGCGGGCTTTTGTATTCGGCCGAGCGGCCGTCGAAGAGTACATCCACCGGATCTCCTTCCAAATGCCCGCCCTTGATCAGCACGGCTTTGGCGCCCATCTCGAAGAGCTTGCGAGCCGCTGCGAGCATTTGTTCCTTCCCGTAAATGTCGATGCCGGTCAGTGCTTCGGCCTCCGGAATGTTGGGCATGACGAGCGCGGCGAGCGGAAATAGTTTTTCCTTTAGAACTTGCTCGGCCTCTTTCGGCAGCAGGCGGGTTTGATGCTTGCTGATCAAGACCGGATCGACCACCAGAGGAAACGTGAACCGTGTGGCGACGTCCGCAATTGCTTCAACGATCTCGGCGCTGCCGAGCGCGCCGGTTTTCGCCGCGGCAGGCGGCATGTCGGAGATCACGGCTTCAATCTGGTCAGAAACCAGATCCGGCGCGAGCGGCTCGACTCTGGAGACGGAATGCGAATTTTGCGCCGTCACCAGCGTGACGACGGCTTCGCCATAAACGCCGAATTGATGGAAGGTCTTGAGGTCGGCCTGAATGCCGGCGCCGCCGCTCGGATCGGAGCCCGCAATGGTCAGAGCAATCGGCTGCATGCTCTTAACGTAACGCGCTATTGCACCGTGAGCTTCGTGGT
>JBOGMI010001067.1:0-4303 GCA_050746645.1 Bryobacteraceae bacterium
AGATTCGTCAACAGCGGCTTAGTTGCGGTCGCTAGTGACCCGGAGCTTACCCCTAGATAAAATACAGCGGAATCTTCTAATCTGACTTCGCCTGCCTTCCGATAATCCCGGCTTACTTGCAGTTTTCCTGTTGCTTCGAGTGCCTCAAACAGCAATTTCGTTCCACTGGGTCCGGAGCTCAGAGATGAGTAAGCAGGATACCCGGTTGCTGGTGTAAAACGTGCTAAGTAAATAAGTCCGCCGGCGAATAGGACTATAAGACCAAGCGCCGCCGCCGAGAAGAATATCTCACGTTTCAGCATATCGGTGAATAACCTGCACGCCATTCTCGAATTGTTCAATTGATTCCGCTGTTACTTCGTGGAAGCCATACCAGGCCCGCTCATAAATGCGGTTCGCGCTCGAAAACGAAGCCATCAGCGCACCCTCTCGCGCGCGCAAGAATAGTTCACGCTCATAAACGCCATTCGTTTTAGATTTTTGAACCGCGATCAATTGCCGTGCACCGAGATACGCGAGGTTCGAGAGATACATCGCGCGAACCGCCAGCCGGATCTCGCCCTTGCTCCGGTATTCCCGCGCCAGGCGCAGCCATTCGTGCTCCGGCACATCGGTCGCAAGCATCTGTTCGTCCGTAGCGTCGGGCTGTTTGGCTTCAACCGTTGGCGGTTCCGAAACCGCCGCTCGCCGCGTGCGCATCCGGAAAAGAGCCGCCGCTACGGCTAACAAAAGGATGCCGCCGATCGCGTACATCCACCACTCGGGCCGCGGATGGTTCTGCGGAGGTTTCTGCTTTTTCTGTGCCGGGTTATGGCCAAAGAGCCGGCGAATGATTTTAGCGATCCAGGCGCCGGCCCGGTGCAGCACAGCGCGCGCCTCGCGCGAGAGGCGGCCGAAGAAGGAATCTCCGATCCCGGAAGTATGGTGCGCTCGCTCCCAGCCGAACTCGCCGCGGCGCAGCGTTGCCGCGACGGCTTTATCCAGGTCCTGTTTGGAAATAGTCCGAGCGCCCAATGGAACCCCGACCGTTAGGGAGGGGTCGGCCGCTCCCCTCGCTGACGCTCGGGGTTCCGTTGGCGCGGACGCCGTGCATTCGGCGGGAATCATTATCATGCCGATCGCAAGCACAATCGGCAGCAGCGCCGCCATTCGCCGAAGGCGAACCAGAAGATCGCGCCCATCGCGGCGGGCTACGCTGTGAAAGCGATTCACGACGAAATAGGCTTGCAGCATCGGATCCATCAAGAACCATGCCAGCGCGACCGCCGCCGCAACCAGGTTGAAACTTAGTAAGTGTCCGGCATTCCGCGTCCATTCGTTCTCATAGCCGGTGAAGATTTTAGTCAATTGAGGCAGCAGCAGAATCAAAATCAGCAAATCGATAAACACAACGGCGCCCATGACCATCGTGAGCAGCAGCGCCAGCCAGTTCGTTCGCGGAAAGGACGATGCCTGATTCGCAGATCGCCGTACCACCGTGCGCAAGGTGCAGCCGGGCCGATCTGCTTCAATCGCCGCGCTGCGAAAAAAAGCACACGTCCAGACAGAAGGCGCCACAGCGATCAGCGCCAGCGGCAGCACGAAAAGCTTGAGCGATTGCAGAACCATCTGCACAAACAAACATTGCGCAACTGCGCTATGTTCGGCCTCAGCCGCTTCGCGCTCCAGCGCGGATGCAAGCCCTCCGGCAAAGCGCGCCTTCCAGTAGCAATGCCAAAAGAAAGCCAGCACGCAGAGCAACGATTCCAGCAAGCAGCGCTCGGCGGCCAATCCCGAAGCCATGTCGCGCACGAAGTACAGCAGAATCAGCAGAAACGGAATCGCACCGAAAAGATACCGCATCCAACTCCCGGCCAGCTGGCGGCGAAGCAATTGCAGAGCCTCTTCCCATCGATCGAGCGCACGCACGTCTAGCGCACCATTCCTTTCGGAGCTACGAACGAAAGGAGCATCTGCCCGACGTTGTAAAAGAAGAACCAGGCGCTCAGCAGCGCAGCCGAGCCGAGCGCCGGAACCACCAGCCACCGGCAAGGCAGCCGACCGTTTTTCGCCGTCTGGCGGCGGAGCAGCGCGCGCAAGCACGCCGAACATACAAACTCGCCGCCGTGCTCGGTGATACATTCCCGGCAAAAATAGCGATGGCATTGCGGGCAGCGGCAAATCGCCTCGCGCGCCGGATGCATCAGGCAGCGAAGATGACTTAGCTGATCGATAAGTCGCCTCGCGGGTAAGTCTCCCGTTTCAGAAGAATCAGAATGAATCCGCCAAGGGCCAGTACGCCGGCCATACTGCCGAAGATTGCTGCTAGCCAGTGCCAGGCACGATAGAAATGCGGCGCAACATGCATCGCCTTCGCTCCAGTCATGTACAACATGGGGAAGTACAGACTGAACCAGACCTCGACCGCAAGAAACACCAAACAGCCTAAAAGCAAATTGCGCAAAGGGCGGAGCGTTCTCCATTTGTAAATGCACAACAGCGCCAGGACGATACATGCGCCTTCGCCGGAGACCCCCAAAATATCCCAGATCCGAAGCCAGATACTATTGAGGGTCTGAGGAGACGCATTCAAAGACCAGAACGATTCCGCCGCATCGGCCAAAATGAAGAGAAACGCTGCGATTGCAAGGCGCACTCCCGCCACTCTCAGCTTTGCACTCGCTGCCGGTTCGGCGGGAGCCGGAACGGTAGCACTGGCCACCTCTTGTAGGCTGCCAACCTCCTCGGGAAGAGCACCCTGCGCTTCCTCGATCCGGCTGCGAATCCGCTCCAGCGACTTTCGAGCGCTCCAGGTCCGCAGCAGCGACGGCAGTTCCTCCCGGCTCACCGCGGTTTGGATATAGCAGCGGCAACTATAGAGCAGCGACAGGATCAGCCGCACGATCAGCGCGAACAGGAAAAGACACGCAATTGCTCCGGCGATTGCATTCGCCGGATGCAACGCAACCAAGCCGGAGATCAGCAAAGCGATCCCGCACACGAACCATAACCCAAAGCTTCCTGCCCGCGCGCATTTTTGGACCACGATCGACTCGACGTCGCGATAATAGAAACGCCGGTACTCCTCCGTGAACCGCGTGCCGGTCACCGAAAGCAAATGATCCGGGCTTTCCCATAAACTGGCTCGCCGGACGAAGCCGCGCAACGCGCCCGGGAGCTTGGTGTACGGAAATTCCGCTCGCCCCTTCATCGCACCACCACGCGGTGTGCAGCATGCATGCCAGCAACACCCGCAACTACCAGCAGGGCGATCAGTGCAAGTTCCACACACGCGATCGTCAGCGCCGCGGCAAACCGCCATTTCTTGCGTGGGATGAGGCTGGAGGGAGTCTTCCAGTGGCGAATCGCCAGATAGATCGCCGTCGGCGCGGTGACAATCACCGGATATAAAAGAACGGCCGGCCAGATCGACAAAGCCAAGGCGACGGAATCGTAAAGCGTGCGCCGCTTCTCGAGTGCGCGCAGCCGCGCCGCACCCTGCTTCGATTCCAGACACGCCGGGCACCAGATGGCGCCCTCGATTTCGACCTCGCACAGCGCGCAGAGAAAGCGCCCGCAGCGATTGCAGAGCGAGACCGCGCGCTTCGTCGCGTGTTCGTAACAGCAAGCTTCGCCTTCGGCGGGCGCAAGAACCTGTGCATCGATCGCCTCCGGTTTACGAAACAGAGCAGGGAAGAGCTCGATCGTCAGACCGGAGTAGCAGCTCGGGCACAAAGTCTCCGTCCGCCTTGTGCGGAGCAGCCACTCGGGCAACTCGCCGTTGCAACTGGGGCAGAGAATCGGCATGGCGAGCTAGACGCGGATTACGCGCGTACTGCAGAGATGATCGTGCAGCGCGCGCTTCTCGGAATCGAAAGCGGCCATGACTACCCGAGACCAAGAATCATGCCGCTAAGGCCCGCCGCGAAATATCTGCCAAATGCTCGCGCCACGCTAATGCGGCCTCCTCCAGCCGTAATCACCTTAACGCCCATCAGCATCTTGCCCGGCGTGGCGCTTTTTTGGCTCAAAAACCAGGTGTAATAAGCGATGTAAGCAACCATGTAGATCAGCCAGACGGCGCCCAGCAACGCGAGCTCGGCGGATTGGCTGTGGACGGCAAACATTCCAATCGCGATATTCAACGGGAAATAGACGATCATCATGATGATGCCGTCGATGAACAACGCCGCGCCGCGCCGCCAGAATCCGCCATACTGAACCGCGCTTACGGCCGAAACACCTTCGCGCAGCCGTTGCACAAAGCGCGGCTTGCAATCCGCGCAAACCGCCTGCGTTCCGAACCTGGCGAGATCCTCGGGCG
>JBOGMI010001068.1:0-1096 GCA_050746645.1 Bryobacteraceae bacterium
GTTCAGGTAGCGCCGGTTGGCCTTTGAGGTGAAGCCCCGGTCCAGGACCCAGATGACCCGGTTCAAGCTCCAGGACCGCAGGTCGTCCTTCACCCTTCGGATGAGCACCTGGTCCGAGGCGTTGCCCGGGAAGGTCCAGAGCCTGACGGGGACCCCGTCTCTGGTCACGGCCATGGCCAGTACCACCTGGGGCAAATCAGGCCTGTGGTCCTTCGAATGGCCGTAGCGACGGGAGGCTCCCGGGGTGGCCGAGGCCAGCTCGTCTTCCTCCTCGTCGTCGTCCTCCTCGCCGTCGTCGATGAGGGCCGGGTCGGCCGAGTCCCTCTCCCAGTAGGTGGAGGAGGTGTCGAAGAACAAGATGTCGACCTCCAAGTTGAGCAGATTGGCCACCGAGAAGAAGACCTGCTCTTGGATCTCGGCCAGGGCCCCGAGGAAGAAGTCCATAGCCCGGTAGCACTGCTCGTCGCTCACCTCGGGGAGCTCGGGGATGAAGGCCCGCTTGGCCACCCAGTCGCAGCCGGCCAGCTTGGAAAGAGGCGTAGGCGACAGCCGGTTGGCCACCATGGAGAAGATGACCCGCTCCACCGAGGCCCCATCTACCCGTCGGCCCCTCGCCACCTCGGAGATGGCGGCCCCGATGCCGACGCGCTCCCACAGCCGGTCGGCCACCCAGGTGGTGCCCATGGGCCGGGCGTCGAGGATCCTCACGTCGCCGGCCCCGGCGGTGGCGGCCACCGCCTCGGCGGGGTCCAGGAACCGGGCGATGCTCCTCACCAGCCGGGCCAGCCCCTCCCGGTCCACCTGGTCGGTGCGCCCGAAGTTGTGGATGATCCTGGCCCTGGGCGTCCCGGTCCCCGGGTCCCTCTCGTTGTGGGCCAGGGCCAGGTAGGACACGACGCTGCCATCGGCGTTGCGTCGCTTCGTCTCCCGAAGGTACATGACTACCACAGTAGCCATGCACCCCATGTTGATCAAGCATCTAGGCTCTACTCGTGTGTCTACACGATCTCGGCCACTCAGCCTCGCCTCAGCATCCTGACCAGCACAGACGCATCAGCCGGGGTCTGGATCTGCCTACCAACTGTGGAAGCCGGGA
>JBOGMI010001069.1:0-7000 GCA_050746645.1 Bryobacteraceae bacterium
TGCTGTCCAATCTGGCGCTGAAGATCGGGAATGGCGGCAGCCGCGCTCTGCACCAACTGTTCGGCTTCGCGGACATCGAGCAGCGTGTTGGCGCCACCCCTATAAAGCGTGTTCGTGAGCTGCAGCGACTGCTGGCGCGCTCCCAGCGTGCGCTCTGAAATCTGTAGATCCAAATCGAGCGCGCGGAGCTGAAAATAATCGGCCGCAACATCGGAGACCAGCGTGGCGATGACAGCGCGCCGGTTCCATTCCTGTTCGAGCATCCCGGCGCGCGCGGCTTGCGTGGCCCGCCGGTACTGACCCCAGAAATCGAGGATCCACGATACCGACCCCTCCAGCGCCATGGCGCCGCGCGTATACAAACCGGGAATGCGCTGGTTCGTGTAGTTCGCAGCACCATCGACATTGGGGAATTTGTTGGAGCGCGTTACAACGATCTGCTGCTGCGCCTGCAGAACACGGCTGGCGGCGATTTGCACGTTGTAATTCTGCTTCAGGGCGGTGCGGATCAACTGTTGCAGCTCGGGATCCTGGAACACCTGCCACCATTTTTCGCTGCCGAGCGAGGCGACGTTTGCCTGCGGCGCCGGCGTTTGCCCGCGATAGGAGGACGGCACGTTGATCTTCGGCCGGCTGTAGTTAGGACCGACAGTGCAACTGGTGAGCAGAGCGGCGGCCAGGCAAACAACAGCAAGACTAACCCGCATCAAGCCTGTTCCCTCGCGGCCGGTTGCAATTTCGGCTGGCGGTGCTTGCCGCGGCCCCGGGCAAAAATTCTTTCTACAACAACGAAGGAGACCGGGATAATGAAAATCTCAATCAAGCTTGCGGCGAGCATTCCGCCGATGACCGTGGTTCCGATAATCTGACGCGCCAGCGAGCCGGCGCCTGTGGCCAGCCACAGCGGTATACAACCGCCGATGAAGGCGAAGGCGGTCATCAAAATCGGGCGCAGCCGGACACGTCCTCCAATCAGCGCGGCCTCATAGGTGCTCTTGCCCTGTTCCTCATGTGCGCGTTTGGCATAGTCCACGATCAGGATGGCGTTTTTCGCCGCGAGGCCGATCAGCATGACCACGCCGATCTGGGCATAGATGTCGTTGTCGAAATCTCGGAACATCAGAAAGAGATAGCCGCCAAACAGTGCGATCGGCGTTCCGAGCAAGACGCTGAAGGGCAGCGACCAGCTCTCATACTGGGCGGCCAGAATGAGAAAAACAAAGATCACCGCGAGGCCGAAGATGGTGGTGGGGGACAGGCCATGGGCAGCTTTACTTTCCTGGTAGGACATACCCATATAGCCGAAGCCCATCTGCTGGGGCATGGTCTGATGGAAAACCTCTTCCAGCGCCTTCATGGCCTGCCCGGTACTGTAACCCGGAGCGGTCTGTGCATTGATTTGTGCGCAATCGTACTCGTTGTAGCGCATGATAAACTCCGGCGCCGTAATGCGCTTCAGATGAACGAACGCGCTAAGCGGTACCATGCCGCCCTGGTTATTGGAAACATAGAATTGCGAGATATCCCGAGCGCTTTGGCGATACTTCGCATCGGCTTCGACATACACCTGCCACTGGCGCCCGAAGCGGTTGAAATAGTTCACCAGGAATCCACCTAAGTATGTTTGCAGCGTCTGGTAAACATCGGAAATAGCGACCCCCTGACGTATTACCTTGGCCCGGTCTACGTGGGCGAGCAGTTGCGGCGAATCGGGGTCGTAGGTAGTCGTGACGCCAGCCAATTCCTTGCGCTTTCGAGCTGCGGCCAGGAACTTCTTCAGGTTTGCGCCGAGGAACGCCGGCCCGCTACCGGAGTGGTCTTCCAGCATGAACGTGATGCCGCCCGAGGTACCCACACCCGGAATCGCGGGCGGCGAGAAGGAGAACGCCACCCCATCCTTCACGGATTGCAGCTCGCGTGTAATATGAGCCCGGATAACTTTGAATTGCTCGTCGGGCTTGGTGCGCTGGCCCCATGGCTTTTCCGTAACAAAAAAGAAAGCGCCGTAGCTGGACTCGACTCTGCTGAGCAGGCTGAAACCGATGACAGACGTGATTCCCTGGATGCCGGGCGTGTTCATCGCGATCTTCTCTACTCGCCGGGCCGCGGCAGCGGTGCGCTGCATCGAAGCCCCATCGGGCAACTGCATGGCGATGAACATGTAACCCTGATCGCCTTCGGGAACGAATGAAGTGGGGAGGCGGCCGGCGATGAAAACGGCGGCGGCGGCAATGGCGACCAGGCACAGCAGCGAGAACGCGGCCTTGCGGATGAGGCGGCCGGACATACTCAGATAGCCCTCACGAAAACGATCGAAGCCGCGATTGAATCCGCTAAAAACCCGGGCCATCAAGCCATGTTCCTTCTTGGGGCGTAACAGCAATGACGCCAGCGCCGGGCTCAACGAGAGCGCATTGAAAACAGAGAGGCAAACGGAGATGACGATGGTGATGGCAAACTGCTGATAAAGCCGGCCCGTGATGCCCGGAATAAAAACCGTCGGCAAGAATACCGCGGCCAGAATAAGTGCTGTGGCGACCACCGGCCCGGCCACTTCGCTCATGGCCTTAAGCGCGGCGTCGCGCGGCGTCATGCCCTCCTCGATGTGCCGCTGGCACGCCTCGACCACGACAATTGCGTCGTCTACCACCAGTCCTATAGCCAGCACCAGCCCGAATAACGTGAGTGTATTGATGGTGAATCCGACCAGCGGAAAGAAGATAAAAACGCCAACCAGCGCCACGGGAATAGCCGCGAACGGGATCAGCGTGGCGCGCCAGTCCTGCAGAAAGATGAAGACGACCAGGATTACCAGCCCGAGCGCCTCGGCGAGGGTCTGCAGAGTCTCGCTAATGCTATCGCTCACGGCGGTGGTCGTATCGAGGCTGATCTTGTAAGCCAAGTCGGGCGGAAAGCGCGCGGCCAGCGCCTTCATTTTTGCCTTTATGGCTTGGGCATCGGCAACCGCGTTGGAGCCGGGAAGTTGAAAGATAGCCAGGATCGCCGAGGGTTTGCCGTTATAGCGTCCCGAACTGTTATAGTTCTCCGCTCCGAGTCTTATGTCGGCCACATCCTTCAACCGCAGAGTCGATCCGTCGGGGTTGGTGCGCAGGATGATATTCCCGAACTCCTGTTTGGTGACCAACCGGCCTTGCGCCTGCACGGCGTAGGTGAACTGAGTTCCATTTAGCGCCGGCTCTCCGCCGATCTGCCCGCCGGGATTGATGGTGTTTTGCGTTTTTACCGCCGCAACAATCTGGGGCACCGTAACCTGCATGGCCGCGAGCCGCTGCGGATCCACCCAAATGCGCATCGCGTACTGCCCTGCTCCGAAAATCACTACCTCTGCGATACCGGGAATGCGCTGGAGCTGATCGACCATATTGATGTAGCCATAGTTGGCCAGGAACGTGCCGTTATAGCTTCCATGCGGCGAATACAACGCGATGAGCATCAGCGGAGAGGAAAGCGATTTCCGCACCGTGACTCCGGTGGCGTTCACCTCGGCCGGGAGCTGCGTTTGCGCCTGTGAGGTGCGCATCTGCGTCAATTCCTGATCCAGGTTGGGATCGGTCTTTACATTGAAGTCGACCAGAATCTGCGAGCGGCCGGTGGCGGAATTGATCGAATACATGTAGTTCATGTTGTCGACCCCGCTGATCTGCTCCGCAAGCGGCGTGGACACCGACTGCGCTACGCTTTCCGCGTTGGCGCCCGGATAGTTCGCAGTCACGCGAACTTCCGGCGGCACGATGCTTGGGTACTGGGAGACAGGCAGGCGGCCTGCCGAAATCGCCCCCACCAGGATCATGAAAATCGCGATTACGATCGCGACGATCGGCCGGCGGATAAAAAACTTCGACATCGGTTACTATTCCTGGCTATCCCCGTAAGGCGATTCGAGTTTTCGGCCGCTCACCGGCTGCGGATTCACCGTTTCGCCATCCCGAACCTTATCCGTGCCTTGGGCAACGACGCGATCGCCCGGCTTGAGGCCCTTTTCGATGACCCACAGATTTTTGTATTTTTCACCCGGCGTTATCTCGGCAATATGAACCTGGTTATGTTGGTCGACGACGGCCACCTGGTAGCGGCCTTGCAATTGCGAAACAGCTTCCTGGGGCACCAGCAAGGCCTTCTGATTTATGGCCGTGAGTGCGCGGACACTGCCGAACTGGCCGGGGCGCAGAATCCTTCCCGGATTCGGAAAAGCGCCCACCAGGAGAATCGTGCCGGTCTGGCTATTTACCTGGCGATCGGCGAACAGGACGCGGCCCTTATGAGGGTAAACATCGCCGTTGGACAGCGTAAGCTGAAGCGGAACCGAGTTCTTCGACCCCAGTAGAGTTGCCGGGTCGGAGCCGCGCGCCCTGGTTTTGATGTTCCCCGCCAGGCTCAAATATTCCCGCCCGCTAATCGAAAAATAAACTTTGATCGGATTCACTCGAGAGACCGTGGTGAGCACGGTCGTCGGCGAGACCAGATTCCCGATCTGTATGGTTGCGATCCCGGCGATTCCGTTTACCAGCGATCGCACTTTGGTGAAGCCGAGGTTCAAGTTTGCCGTCTCGACGGAGGCTGTCGCCGCGGCAATGGATGCCTGGGCGGAGGTGATGAGCGCCTGATCCTGCTTTTCAGTCTGGATTTCGTTATCCAGTTGGCTTTGCGAAACCGCGTGCGCCTGGGCCAGCGGGGTATCGCGCTTGACGTTGATCTGGGCCAGGCCAAGCTGCGCCTGGGCCTGCCCGAGCTGGCCGCGCGCCTGCGCCAGTTGTCCCTTGGCCTGGTCGAGCACCGCCTCAAAAGGCCGCGGATCGATCTCGAACAGCACCTGACCTTTGTGTACTTGCGAGCCTTCGCGATAGAGCTGCTTGACCAGATATCCGGTGACTTGTGGCTGGATGTTCGCGTTAGTGTAGCCTTCCATCGTCGCAACCCAATCGCCGTACACGGGCACGGTTTGTTGCTGAACGTTGGCAACGCCGACGATGGGCGGCGGAGGCGGGCCGGGCTTGGCCTTCGGGCTGCCTCCGCAGGCGGCCAGCAGCAGGAACAGCAGCGCGGCGCTTGCCGCAAGAACCATCCGCATTTACTTCAGACCTCTCCCTTCCAGAGCGGGCGCCTTGATCCGCGTCCGGAAATAACACAACAGAAGCGCCTTAAACTCCTGCACGAAATACGGTCTCTCGGCCGGCTTGGATTCGGCGTAAACCACCCGGAGGGCCCGCATGATTTGCTGGGTGACCACGGCCAGGCGGTGCGCTTTTTGACGCGGCATGCGGGGTTTGCTTGCAGCGAACAGGTCTGTCAATTGTCCGCGAAAGCGCAGCCGCGCCGAGAATCTTCCCGGGCTTAACGGCGCATCCAGCAGTTTTAGAAATGCCGGATGATCTTCGTAAAACCCCACCATAATGTTAATCAGATGGTCCACCAATTCCCGCAGGTTCAGATTTTGCGCATCTCTTTTTAGCGGCTCCCAGCGCAATTGAAGCTCGCGGCAATATTCGGCGCGCAGCTCCTCGGCGAGCGATTTCTTATTGGGGAAAAATTGGTACAGCGAGCCGATGGAGGCGCCCGCGCGGCCGGCGATTTCGCTCATGGTAGCAGCCTCGTATCCGGATTTGGCGATCACAGCGGCGGCCGAATCGAGCAGGGCGGCGACACGGCGCTCGCCGCGTTCCTGGATCGGGGTTCGCCGGCGTGCAACTGACAAATGCGAGGGCACACTCATATTCTACAAACATGAGCATTCGCTCATATCAGTGGTGAGCGGTCAGCGGTCAGCGCTCAGCTATCAGTGGCTGAGGGCGTTTCGCCAGACGTGGCGCGCGAAACTTTTCGCACCTGTTTTTACCAGCTTGGGATTTGCTAGGAGAAATCGCGCGGTCCAGCGCGCCAGGAAATGAGAAGCGAGCGCCTGCGCAAACTGCTCGGATGTCAACAAGCTTAGCAATTCCGCGCCGGCGTTCCAGTCGGTGTCGCGCCAGGCGGAGATCCGCTTGTTGATCTCGTAGGCAATGGCCAGATTTTTGCCGCATTCGGAGCGCCATTGCGCCTGGTAACGCTGCAAAAAATGCGCCGAGCAATCGTTGGCTCGAATCGCTTCGGAGGCGACCGCCCCGGCCATCCGCCCGGCTTTCATGGCCCAACGGATTCCCTCGCCGACCAGCGCAGATGCCTGACCCGCGGCATCTCCGGCTGCCAGAATCCCATCGGAGACAAAGCTTTCGGCCAAGCCTTCGGACGGGATCAGCCCGAAATGATATTCCATCGGCTGCGCGCCGCGCAGATCCGCGCCCCATGCCGCCGCATTTTCTACCAGCGCGTCCAAGTGCGCTTCCGGGCGGGCGCCGGCGTCCGGGTGAATGATGCCGACGCCAACCCGCACGCGGTTTCCGCCCCAAGGCAGCATCCAGGCATATCCGGCCGGAGCGATTCGATTGCCGACGAGGAGAAGCGCCTCGTCCTGGTCGTAATGGGGCGCAAACAGATCGTATTCGGCGCCCACGCCGAAGCGTTGGCAGCCGGGACCGGCAGGCGTCTGCTTCAGCAGCGACGAGCGGTATCCGGTAGCATCGATAACCACGCCCGCATCAATAGCAAATTCTTGGTGCACCTGACCTTTCGCGCGGACACCCCGGATCGCGGTGCGGCTGAAAATCGGTTCCGTTGCCGTTGTGCCGACCAGGATCGCCGCGCCCGCCGCCGCCGCGCGCTGGGCCAGGAATTGAAAAACCGCGCGCACGTCCAGGACGCACAATGCAGGCTCCGGGTATACGAATGCGGCAGAGCGGCCGGGCGCTACGAAGCGGCAGCGGCGGACCGGGTGGTACAGATTTGCGGGAACGCCGAGCGCCTCCATTTCGCCGATGAAACTGCCGCCGCTGGTACGGGTGGGCGTGCCGATCTGGTTCGATTGTTCGAGCAGCGTGACACGGCAACCGGCTTGGGCCGCGGCGGTTGCGGCTTCGAGGCCCGCCGGACCGCCTCCGGCAATGAC
>JBOGMI010001070.1:0-2263 GCA_050746645.1 Bryobacteraceae bacterium
CCGCTATCAGTTGGCGCAATACGGAGAGCCGGATTATTCGAAAGCCCTGAAGCTGTTGGAGAAGGTGCGATCGCGAGCGCTTGTGTATCGCCGCCGCAAAGAGCTTTAGGCGCCTTCTCAATCACTGTGCCAGTTTTTGCACGGTCTCGAACGTGTCTGCTTCACTGGCGGATTTATCGGGCCGGTAGCGCTTTACGCGGGCGAATCGCAAGGCCAGGCCGCTCGGGTATCTCGGGCTGATTTGAATCTCGTTAAACGCGATCTCCACGACGAGCTTTGGGTCCACGTATACGGTGTACCGGTCGCGCGCGGCCTCCAGTTCCATCAGCTTGCGAGTTTGCCACTCCAGCATCTCGTCGGTGAGCCCTTTAAAGGTTTTGCCCAGCATGGCGAAGCCGCCGCGCGCTGTATCGCGCGCGCCCAAGTGCAGATTGCTCAGCCAGCCGTGGCGGCGGCCATGTCCCCATTCGGCAGCAAGTACAACCAAGTCGAGCGTGCGCGCTTGCTTGATCTTGAGCCAGCTCTGCCCGCGCCGGCCCGCCATATAGGCGCTGCTTTTCGCTTTCGCCATCACGCCCTCGTTTCCGCTGGCAAGCGCTGCGTGCAAAAACTCTTCGGCGCGCGCGGTATCGGCAGTCCAAAGATGGGGAACGATCGCGGTTTCGGGCGCGAGGCGCTCCAGTTCGGCGAAACGCCGCTCCTGGGGCTCGTCGATCAACGGACCGCCGTCCAGATAGACAACGTCGAACCAGAACGGCTGCACCGGCAGTTCGCGACGCATCGCCGCGACGTCGAGCTTGCGTCCGAATCTGCGCATGGTGGTCTGAAAGGAACGCGGCCGGCCGGTGGCATCCAGGCAGATGACTTCGCCGTCGAGAATCAACTCGTTTGCGGGCAGGGCACGAACGGCTTCGGCGATCTCCGGAATCGCCGCGGTTACGTCGTTCAAGCGTCGGGAGTAAATCGCCACCCGATCGCCCGCTTTATGCGCCTGGATGCGCGCGCCGTCGAACTTATATTCGAGCGCCGCTTCGCCCAGTTCTGCGAGCGCCTCTTGCACGTCTTCGGCGGTCTGGGCGAGCATGGGCTGAACGGGCCGGAACAGTTGAACCTCGAATTGCGCGATGCCGGCTTCCCCTTGTTCGAGCAGCGGCCGGGCCAGCGGAACCAGGCCGCCGGCGAGCATCGCCGCGCGCCGGATTCTATCGCCAGGAATGCCGGAAGCCTTCGCCAGAGCGTCAGCCATAACGCCTGCGAGCGCGCCTTGCCGCAGCTCGCCTGTGAGTAAGCGCACCAGGAAATCCTGCTCTTCCCGCATGGCGCGTGCGAACATTCCGCCGAGCAACTCGCGCTTGCGCTGCTCCGAACCCGGGCCGCGCTGCGCCGCAATCGCCTCCAGCGCCCGGTCGGCCTCGACCAGCGGAAGGCTGGGGGTACGGGCGGGAGGCGTCAGCGCATTTTGCAGCGTCGCGTATCCGATCCCGATCCGCGTTTGGCGCACGCCGCCGGCGAGATAGGCAACGGCAATTTCCATCTCTTCGGGAGCAAGCTGCCGCAACAAACTGGCGATCTGGCCGATTTTCTCCAACCGGCTGGGTGTCTGTGCCACCTTGCGCGAGACATCGGCCACTTGCGCGAGCAGCATGTTCCGAGATTAGCCAACCGCCGATAATAAATAATAGATACTACAGATGCATGTTGCCGCTAATATACTTGCGGTCGGAGCGCTCATATTCGCGGCTCACGCGTTTACCGCCCTGTTCAGCCGGACACGTGTACCCGATGTCCTGCTGCTGACCGTTATCGGCATCTTGCTTGGTCCCATTCTGCACTTGGTGAAACCCGCGGATTTCGGACACGTGGGGCCGGTCTTTAATGCCGTCACGCTGGTCTTTTTGCTCTTCGAGGCCGGGCTCAGCCTGGACCTCGATGTCCTGAAAGGCGCCATCCGCCCGATTCTGGCGCTCACCGGCGTCAATTTTGCGCTCAGCATGGTAGTCATAGCCGTCGCCGCGCATTTTTTGACGGCAATGACCACCCAATCCGTGCTCATCCTGGGCGCGATCGTCGGCTCCACTTCTCCGGCCGTCATTGTTCCGCTTATCAAAAAACTGAAGATGACGGAAAGTACGAAGACAACACTGTTCCTCGAGTCCGCCATGAGCGACGTCTTGAGTATCGTGGTGACGATCGGGCTGATCGATGGCTACGGCACTGGAAGAATCCATGTTGGTTCGATCCTCGAACGGATTATCGGCAGCAT
>JBOGMI010001071.1:0-1882 GCA_050746645.1 Bryobacteraceae bacterium
CATCCAGTTCGGCGCGGAGGCCGGCCGCGGCGAGCTTTTCCTGAATCCCTCGCGCGTAATCGTTCTGGCGGTCCGCGATGGGAAGCGCAATCGCCTGAACCGGCGCTAGCCAGACCGGAAAGGCGCCGCCGTATAGCTCAATCAAATACGAAATCATGCGCTCCATGGTGCTGACAATCGCGCGATGAATCATCACAGGCCGATGCGAATGCCCGTCGGCGCCGATGTAGCCGAGGTCGAACTGATTCGGCAAATGAAAGTCGATCTGGATCGTCGAATACGTTTCTTCGTGGCCCATCACATCGGCAAGCTGGATATCGAGCTTCGGACCATAGAAAGCCGCTTCGCCGGGCGCTTCGGTATAGCGCAGGCCGAGCGAATCCATGGCTTCGCGCAGCACGCGCTCAGCGAGTCCCCACATGTCATCGTTGGCGACGTATTTTTCCTTATTGGCTTCCCCACGAAGCGAAAGCCGGTAACTATATTGCGTAATCCCGAGCGCACGATAGGCTTCTTCGACCAGCTTCATCACGCCGGTAAATTCGGATTTGATCTGGTCCGGCGTACAGAAGATGTGCGCGTCGTTCAGCGTCATGCAGCGCACACGGCTCAGACCGCTGAGCACGCCGGAACGCTCGTAGCGGTACATGGTGCCGAGCTCCGCCAGCCGCACCGGCAATTCGCGGTAGCTGCGCATCTTCGATTTGTAAATCAGAATATGATGCGGGCAATTCATCGGCCGCAAAACCATCTGCTCGGTTTCGAGATCCATGGCCGGGAACATATCTTCGTGATAGTGCTCCCAATGACCCGAAGTCTTATAAAGCTCAACTTTGGCTAACGACGGTGTGTAGACGTGCTCGTATCCGGTTGCCCGTTCGCGCTCCAGAATGTACTCTTCGAGCACGCGGCGCACCGTTGCGCCTTTCGGCAGCCAAAGCGGGAGGCCGGCGCCAACCAGTTCGCTGATCGTGAATAGCTCAAGTTCTTTGCCGAGCTTGCGATGGTCGCGCTTCTTCGCTTCCTCCAGGCGGCGCAGATAATCGTCCAGATCCTTTTGCGTAAAGAACGCGGTGCCGTAAATGCGCTGTAACTGCGGATTCTTTTCGCTGCCTTTCCAGTAAGCGCCGGCGATGGAGAGCAGCTTGAACGCTTTCAGCTTTTCGGTAGAAGGCACGTGCGGGCCGCGGCAGAAATCGATGAAATCCGACCCTAGGGTGTATTCAGAGAAAATATCGCCGGCGCGCTCTTCGATCAACTCGTGCTTCATCCAGTCGTCGCGGTATTTTTCGAGTCCTTCGGCTTTCTTCGTGAGTTTGCGCTCAAAGGGAAGATTCTTCGCCTGCAACTCGTGCATGCGCGCTTCGATCTTCGTAAGATCCTCCGGCGTAAATTTCGCCTCGCGCTCGAAATCGTAATAGAAGCCGGATTCGGTCGGCGGCCCGATGCCAAGCTGGGTTTCGGGATACAGTTCGAGCACGGCCGCAGCGAGCAGATGAGCGGTCGAGTGACGGTAAACCTGCAGCGCTTCGGGATTTTTCGGCGTCAGAATTTCGAGTTTGGCGTCGCCTTCGAGCGGGCGCGTAAGGTCGTAAAATTCGCCGTTCACTCGCGCCACAATGGCGTCGGAGGCGAGCCGAGTACCGATGGATTGCGCAATATCGATGGGCCGGGTGCCTTGAGGAACGCTCTGCTGGCTGCCATCGGGCAGAGTAACCGTGTAACTGCTCATAAAAGAGGGATTCATTCGAGCGTATCATTCGAGAACGCGGTTGTAGAGCTTTTCCAGGCGCCCAACCGCCGCTTCGATGGAAAAATCTTCGCGGGCTGTGCGGGCCGCTTCACGCGCAAGCCTGCCGCGCAGGCATTGGTCGTCCACCAC
>JBOGMI010001072.1:0-1183 GCA_050746645.1 Bryobacteraceae bacterium
TGGCATTGCAGATGAGGAGGAGCTTGCGCATGCAGGCGGTGAGGGCGACTTTGGGCGGTTTGCCGTTGGCCCTGAGACGGAGGTAGAAGTCCCGGATGGCCGGGTTGTGTGTCTTGGCGGAGAGTGCTGCCATGTAGAGCGCGCCCCGCACGTCGGCCCGTCCGCTCCAGATGGTGCGTTTACCGCGCAAGGTACCGCTGTCGCGTGCCAAAGGCGCTAAGCCCACCAGGGCAGCGGCCTCCTTGGGCGAGAGGGTGCCAAGTTCGGGGAGACCCGCTAGGAGACTGATCGAGGTAACGGGACCAACGCCCTTGACGCTAGACAGTAACTCTTCCTTCTCTCGCCATACCGGGCTTTCCCGCACGCGGTCGTGGAGTTGGCGGTCCAGGTCGTCCTTTTGGCCCGCCAGCCAGGCGATGTGAGCCCGGATGTGTGCTTGCACCACCGGCGCTGCGGTTTCCAGCCGATTCGTTTCGGCTACCAGCATGCGGACGATCTGATTCCGCCGGACAAGGAGGCTGTTGAGCTCCTTGGTGGCAGCATCGGGCAGGGGACGGATGGTGGGACGCACGGCCTCGGCGAAGTGCGCCAACACCAACGCATCGAGCCGATCGGTCTTGGCCAGTTGTCCGGTAGCTTTGGCAAAATCTCGAACCTGGCGCGGATTGACCACGACGACCGGGAGATCGGCAGCGGCCAGGGTGGCGATGACATCCTGCTCGTAGCCTCCACTTGCTTCGACCACGATAGCGGCCGGCGCGAGGGGAGTCAGCTCCTTGGTGAGCAGGGCGAGCGCCTCGGAGGTATGGGGGATCTGCCAGGTGCGTTTCTCCGGCCAGAGGGCAACGTCCAGGCGTGCTTTGGCGATGTCTATGCCAATATAGGGGTGTGTCACTTCGTTCTCCTTCCGTGTTGGCGGGTGATGCGCCGGCTCCTGCCTTTTGCTCAACCTTGTAAATGCGGGATCAATAGTCCCATCCAACTGTTCGAGCTTTGGGCAGGACATGGGGACGGGGCGGTCCAAGCTACACAACGGTCTCTACGGACCCGGGGGCGGACGACCTGCCCCGTCCCGGCGTCGTCGAGCTGGAGGGGCACCTACCAACTCCAAACTCCTGTACTGAGACCGCAAAGCGCGGTCACACTTCAACATACAAGGGGCGGGTCCCCGTGCCCGCCCGGG
>JBOGMI010001073.1:0-2132 GCA_050746645.1 Bryobacteraceae bacterium
AGCAGACGATCGATCAACTCGGTTTGCGTTTGGATCGAGACGACAGGGACGGTGGGATCGATGGCAGACGCGGCTTTTCGAATTGCGCGTGCCAACTGCCGGGTATCGAGCCCGGAACGGATGGCGAAGTTCACTTCGGAACCCGGTTCGCGCGCGGCACTGTAGGGCTGGAATATGATCGGGCGGTGGGCATCTCGCAGGTTGTAATAACGGCTGTTCCCCACCACGCCCACAATCCGGCAACAAAGTTCCTTCGGTTTCGGACCGTTGCCGAAGCGCTGGCCGATCGGGTCGCGGTGCGGATAGAAGTGCCGGACGAAAGATTCGTCGACGATCACCGCATCCGATTTCGGGCGCATGTCGCCCGGCTGGAATCTCCGGCCTTCGCGTAATGGTACTCCGAGAGTTTTGAAAAGCCCATCGCTGACCTGGTTGACGAAAACGTTCTCCGAACCATCCTGGCGATAGGGCCGCCCAGGAATATTGGGCGTCGTCATCATTGTGTCTCCCGAGAACGGCCTCACTTCCATCACTGCTACGCGAGAGACACCGGGAATGGATGCCAGGCGCTCCCGCAGCCGCGCGACATATTGATCCGCCTGTTCCGGTTTGTATCCGGCGCTCCAAGGATTTACCGACGCATAAACCAGGTTCTGCCGGTTGAAGCCGATCTTCTCCGTTTCCAAATTCGTAAGAGACCGGCCCAGCAGTCCTGCAGCTACAAGTAGCGTGAAGCTCAAACCGATCTGCACTGCTACCAGTACGCGCGGCAATTTCACTTTTCCGAACATCACGGAGCGGCTGTTTGCTTTAAGTGCCTCATGCACGCTGGCCCGGGTCAGTTGCCAGGCAGGCGCCAAACCAAACAGCAGCGCGCTCGCGAGCGACACCGCGAGCGTGAAGCCCAACATGCGCCCGTCGATCAGAAGGTTGAAGTCGCCGACGTTCAGATCCGCGCGCACGAAATATTGAATCGCCTGCGAAAGCCAATAACTCAGAAACAGGCCGGCTAAACCACCGGCCACCGCCAGAGTCAGGCTTTCGACCAGATACTGGCGCAGCAGGCGCAGCCGCGCGGCTCCCAACGCCAGGCATACCGCCGACTCGCGCTGCCGCGCCGCCGCCCGCGACAGCAGCAGATTCGCAACGTTCGCACACACAATCAGCAGAATCAGGCCGACCATCAGCAGCACAATCCACAGGACCCGCGATTCGTCGGTTCCGATGGGATCGAACCCACGTGCGCCGGGAGAAGAGATCAGCTTCGGCACCTTCTTTGGGTCGATTTGAAGACCCGGAGGAACGACCAGATGACGGAATTGCGTCGACAATTGCACCGTGGCTTGGGCTTCAGCAACTCCCGGCTTTCCCCGAGCCATGAGTTGCACCCACCAAAAGCGATCCGGGTCACGATGCGACCGAGCGAGTCTTATCCCTGTATTGAGCACGGCCCTCGCTGCGAGCGGCGCATAGAGGTCCACCCAAGTGCCCACCTTGGCGCCGAAAAAACCGGCCGGAGCGACGCCGACGATTTGAACCGGAACATCGTTCACGCGCACAACCTTGCCGAGGACATCCCTGCGCCCTTCGAAACGGCTGTGCCAAAAGCGATTGCTGATCACAGCCAGAACCGGCTGCCCGATTTGAGCCTCTTGCATCAAAAAACTTCGCCCTAAAGGAAGCGAGATACCGAGCCCACTAAAAAAATTCGCGCTGATATATTGCAGCCGCACCTGCCTCGCCGGACTCTTACCGACCGCCACCAAAGCCATGCCGGGATCGGAAAATCCGATCAGTTTCGCAAACGCCCGCTGCTCGCCAGATAGCTCCCGATAGACCCTCGGCGCGATGGACGAGCCTCGCGCTTCGCCGTCGGGCGCGCGATCGAAGGAGCCGTTAAGCCCCGAGCACAATTCCTTGGGGAAGCCCTGACTGGCCCATTCGATCAGCCTTAACGCCTGGGGCTTCTTGACCGGCAGCGGCTTGAATAACGCCGCATCCACCAGATTGAAGATTGCGGAATTCGCCCCGATCCCGAGCGCCAATGAAGCAATAATGATCGCTGTCACCGTCGGCGTCTTCCGCAACTGCCGCAGCCCGTAGCGGAAATCGCGCAATAGCGATTCGAGCCA
>JBOGMI010001074.1:0-1664 GCA_050746645.1 Bryobacteraceae bacterium
AGCGCGATATGGTAGCCCGCGCGGCAAAGAAAGTTTACGACGAAGTGAAGGCCTCGGCCGCGCCCAACACACCCATCATCTTCTCGGAATACAATGCGACCTATTTAACGCAACAGGATGTCACCGACAGCGCGTTCATGGGGCCGTGGCTCGCCAACAACATCCGCGAATGCGACGGTCTCGTCAACATCATGTCGTATTGGTCGTTTTCGGATGTGTTCGAAGAGCAAGGTGTGGTGAAGAAGCCCTTCTACGGAGGCTACGGCCTGATAGCCGAGCGCAATATTCCCAAGGCTGCGTTTCGCGCCTTCGAGCTGTTGCACGAACTCGGGAATCGGCGGCTGAAGCTGGACGATCAAGATGCGCTGCTGACCAAGCGGCCCGACGGAACCCTTGTGCTCGCGCTGTGGAACTATGCGGCGCCCGGGAAAACGGTTCCGCCGAAAACCTTCCGGCTCGTGGTGAAGAACGCGCACGTCACGAAATATCGCATGCGCTTCGTCGATCCGGACCACGGTTCGGCGCTGAAGGCGTGGGAGCAAATGGGTTCGCCCGAGTATCCCTCGGTCTCGCAGATCCGGGATCTGATCACGGCTTCCCACATGCAGCCGGCACAGGAGCATCCTATTTCGGAGCCAATCACGGTCGCATCGCAGGGTTTGGCGGTTTTGGAACTGCTACGGTAATCTCGAACTTCCGATGCCGAGCAAACCAGATGCAAAGCAGCTTGCGACAATCCCCGAAGAATTTATCGAACGGAAAATTTATCTCATTCGGGGGCAAAAGGTCATGCTCAGCCCTGATCTGGCTGACTTGTACGAAGTGGAGACCCGTGCGTTGATTCAGGCGGTGAAACGCAATAGAGATCGCTTCCCTGGCGATTTCATGTTCCAGCTAAACGCGAATGAGTACGAAAACTTGAAATCACAATTTGTGACTTCAAGTTGGGGTGGCGCCAGGCGCGCTACGCCGTACGCCTTCACCGAACACGGCGTCGCCATGCTCTCTTCAGTGCTGCGCAGCAAACGCGCGGTCCAGATGAATGTGTTAATCATTCGAGCCTTCATCAAGCTTCGCGAGATTCTGGAGAGTCACAAAGACCTCGTGCGAGCTATGGAGGATATCAAGCGCAAGCAGGAAGAGCAGGGCGAGCAGATCACAGCCATCGTCGAAACCATCAACCAGATCCTGGATGCGGAACCGGTGCCGCCGAAGCGCCGCATCGGATTCTAACCACTTCGCCGATCACGAACACAGCCGGGCTGTTCACGTTCGTGCGGGCTTCGGCGACGTCGCCCAGCGTGCTCTCGACGATGCGTTCGCCGTCCATGGTTCCACGCTCGATAAAGGCAACGGGTTCGCTCGCCTGCCGGCCAGCGGCAATCAGCGATTGCGCAATGAAGGCACGATTCTGCACGCCCATCAGAATGACCAGCGTGTCAACGCTGGCATATTTTTGCCACTCCAGCGCCAAGCCTTCGCGGCAATGGCCGGTGATGACGGCAAAGCTCTGCGAAACACCGCGGCGGGTTAACGGAATGCCTGCGAGTCCGGGAACCGAAATGGCCGAAGTCAAGCCCGGGACGAGCTCGGCATCGATCCCGTTTTTCAGAGCGAATGCCCATTCTTCCGCACCCCGGCCAAAGACCAGCGGATCGCCGCCT
>JBOGMI010001075.1:0-2741 GCA_050746645.1 Bryobacteraceae bacterium
CGGAGTTTCGCGATTCATTCGGACGCACCGTGAGGCTGGGCCAATATCTGGGCAAACGCCCCGCGGTCCTTGCGCTGGTCTACTATACGTGTCCGGGGCTCTGCGATCAGATCCTGCACGGAATGGCTACCTCCCTTCGGAAGATTCCGCTTCGCCCCGGCCGCGATTTCGACATAATCGCCATCAGTATCAATCCGCGAGAAGGACCGCCGCTGGCTGCGGAAAAGCGGCGGGAGGTCGTACATGAGTACTCGCCAAACGCCTCACTTAAGGGCTGGCATTTCCTCACCGGTAACGAGCAGAATATCCGCGCCGTTACCAACGCCGTCGGATTCCATTACCATTACGATCCGAAAAGCAAAATGTTTTTCCATGGCGCTGGAATTATGGTCCTGACGCCGCAAGGAAAAGCGGCGCGCTACCTATACGGCGTCTACTTCGAGCCGCTGGACTTGAAGCTCTCGCTCGTCGAAGCCTCTCACGAGAAGATCGGCTCCCCGGTCGACCAGATCCTCCTGTACTGCTGCCACTATGATCCGCTCACCGGCAAGTACACGTCCATCGTTCTCGGCCTGCTGTGGTATGCGGCAGCTCTTACCTTGGTGCTCCTGGTGGGCTGGCTCCTGTACCTGTGGCGGAGGGAGATCTTTCCGCACAGATTCCAGAGCAAAGAAAGCCGGGAGGTGCAGGATACGTGAACTCTCTGAATCTGCTTCCGCCAACAGCATCTACTTACGCGACCCAAGTGAACTATTTGTTTTGGGTGATGGTCGCGGTCTGCGGCGTTGTCACCTTGGGAATCACGGTCTTTATCGTTTACTGTGTCATCAAATATCGTCGTAAATACGCGGATGAGCTGCCGCCCCAGATCACCAACAATTACAAGGTCGAAACTGCCTGGACGGTCATACCGCTGCTTATCTTTCTGGGTATGTTCGGCTGGGGAGCCAAAGAATACTTCTATGCTGAAGAGCCGCCCGCCCACACGATCAATATTTTCGTGGTGGGCAAGCAATGGATGTGGACCATCGAGCACGCGAATGGCATACGCGAAATCAACACTCTCCATATACCCATCGATACTCCCATCCGCCTGACGCTGATCTCGGAAGACGTCATTCACGATTTTTACGTGCCGGCATTCCGCACCAAGCAGGACGTCCTGCCGGACCGGTACACGACCGAATGGTTCAAGGCTACTTCGGCCGGCAAATATCACCTTTTCTGCTCGGAGTACTGCGGCACCGGGCATTCCGGAATGATTGGTTGGATCTACGCCATGAACCCGCACGACTACCAGCTTTGGCTGGAACAGGGAGCGGGCGAGGGGTCGCTCGCCTCGCAAGGGGAAAAGCTGTTTCACCAATTCGGCTGCGCCAATTGCCACCGCTCCAGCGGCCACGGTCCCGGTCCCGACCTGCGTGGCCTGTACGGCACCGAAGTGCAACTCACCAGCGGAGCGATAAGGAGGGCCAACGCGGCTTACATTCGGGAATGCATCATGGGGACGAAAGGCGGGCTGGTCTTCGGATTTTCGAACATCATGCCCAACTTCACCGGGCAGATCAACGAACTTCAGGTTTTGGCGCTCGTCTCCTACATCAAATCGATCGGTCCCGAAGCGGAGGTGAATCAACCGTCGGGCCCGGGAACCAATCCAGCGCGCGTGGGATTTCAACCCGGCATCGCCGGTCCGGGAAGCAGTTCGATTGCAGGGACGAAGCCGGATACGAGATGACGAAGAAGCCGTTTTTCAGGGAGAGCAAAAGACAGGTGCAAGATGGCAACTAAAGAAGAACCCATACAGACCGTCGCTCGCGTGCGGGTGGTAGAAACGCCAAGCTATCTGACCGCCGAGCGAGGCATACTCTCCTGGCTGCTGACGACCGACCACAAACGAATTTGCATGCTGTACATGTTTTCGATCACCTGCTTTTTTGTGATCGGTGGCATCGCGGCTTTGATCATGCGCCTGGAGTTATTGACGCCGTCCGGAGATTTGATCCAGCCGGAAACCTATGACAAGCTCTTTACTGCGCACGGAATTATCATGGTGTGGTTCTTTCTCATACCCTCCATTCCGACAACGCTAGGCAACTTTTTAATTCCGCAGATGATCGGCTCAAAAGACGTGGCTTTCCCCAAAATCAATCTCGGGAGCTGGTATGTCTTCATGATCGGTGGATTGATCGCCATATACGCGATGGCGCGCGGCGGTGTCGATACCGGATGGACGTTTTATACGCCCTTCAGCACAAGCTACTCGACGACTTACGTCGAGGCCGCCGCAGTCGGGGTATTTATCGTCGGATTTTCGTCGATCATGACGGGCCTCAATTTTATCGTGACCATTCACAAAATGCGCGCCCCCGGCATGACCTGGTTCCGTCTGCCGCTCTTCGTTTGGGCGCATTACGCAACCAGCGTAGTCATGGTGCTGGCGACTCCGATTCTGGCCATCACAATGCTGATGGTGATCGTAGAAAGACTATTTGGAGTCGGCATCTTCGACGCCTCGCTGGGGGGCGATCCCATTCTGTTCCAACATTTGTTCTGGTTCTACTCTCATCCCGCCGTTTACATCATGATCCTTCCCAGCATGGGCGTGATTAGCGAGCTGATCGCGGCATTCTCGCGGAGACGGCCCTTTGGATATGCATTCATGGTGTATTCTCTTGCCGGAATCGCCGTTGTCTCCTTCCTGGTTTGGGGACATCATATGTTCACGGCCGGCATTAGCG
>JBOGMI010001076.1:0-1228 GCA_050746645.1 Bryobacteraceae bacterium
TCTCGGCCGGCCCCCCAACCGGACCGTCGAACCCGGCCGGAATGAGCGGGGCGACGCCCTGGCCTGACAGCGACATGCGCCACCCAGGAGGGTGACGTAGCGCCCAGTTCAGTGGTTCAGTGAATACACCGGGGCGCGCTCGATGACGAGGATGCGCACCAACACGAGCAGCGAGGCCGACGGCGCCAGCATGGCGCGGGGGTCGGCCGGCACGTAGTCATCGAGGAGGGCCTCGAGACCGAGACGGGCGAGGAACGCGTTGACGATCGGCAGCGCCCCGATGCGGCGGCGCTCTGCGAGGGACGTGGCGTCGATGTCGACGAGTCTTGCCATCCCATCCACCTCCTTGACCGGTATGCCTAGTGATTGGTACTCTAGGAGCCAGTGGGCTCCCGGACGGGGATGGTCCGAAAGCGTCAAGGATGCGGACATGGAAAACGGGCCACGACCACTTCGAAGCGAGGAGGCAGAGCGACGCCGGATCGTGAGCGCCCTCACCCAAGCGGGGTTCTGCCTGCCGGGCAGCGTCAACGACGAGCGGACGCGATGCGGCAAGCCGGGCTGTCGCTGCAAGGCCGACCCGCCGGTGCTCCACGGTCCATACCACCACTGGACGCGCAAGATCGACGGCAAGACCGTGGGCCGCTACCTCTCCGACGAGCAGCTCGAGCGCTACGGCGAGTGGTTCGACCAAGCGAGGCGGCTTCGGGAGCTCTTCAACCAGCTCGAGACGCTCTCGCTTCGGATCGCCGAGCGCGCCGAGGGCTGGGATCCTCAGTCGCCACCGATGGGCCACCGGCCCCGACCGAGCGGCACCGAGCACAAGCAGGGGAAACGATGAGCGCTCGAACCGAAAGAGCCGGCTGGATCGCCCAGGATCGAAAAGGCCGAGATATCACTCGGACGGCTCACTACGACCCGCGCCTGTCGAGCTCACACCAGCAGCTGCCCGGGCTCCTCCCAGTGCCGGTGACGCCCTACACAACCAGAGCCGAGGGCTCGAGCTGCTGGCGGTGCCAGCGCACGCCGACCAGTCGGCGTCGAGCTCGTCGGCCAGCTGGGGCGATGACAACAGCCAGTCGTTCGGCAGCTCCCGATCGCGCTAAGGGCCCGCGCAACAATAAGTACGTCAAGTTAGTTACATTGATGTAGTTCGCGGTTGCAGCGTGTAGTTCCATTCCCCATGGAACTTGTGCGGCTTCACCTGTGGTGCGATCCGGGCCATCTG
>JBOGMI010001077.1:0-1093 GCA_050746645.1 Bryobacteraceae bacterium
GGATGCGCGGGCCGGAGCCGCTTTTTGCGAGCAGCCATATATGCGACCTTTTTAGTATGAGATACCCCTGCGGGCCTGTCAACCCGTTGCCGCGTAAAGGGATGCGGAAACAGCCAACGGACCGGAACATTGCCTGAACGGGGATACCGTTTCGATGCTATGATCTAGCTGTGCTGCGAGAGCGCTCGCAACATCCTGCCCTCGCCGTAGCGCGCGAGACCGGCGGATGTTATAGCCGGAAGGACGTTTGCCGGCTGCTGAAGATCGATACGCGCCAGTTGAAGAGCTGGGAGCGGCAACAACTGATTCCGGAACTGGCCGAATACCGCTTTTGGGATCTGCTGGCACTGAAGCAGATTGCCCGGCTGCGGGGCGAGAACGCCCATCCACGGCGAATCCGGCAGGCGATCGAAGCCTTGCGGGAGCATGCCCGGCGCTCGCCCGAACCGATCGAAGATGTCCGTCTTTATAAGGATGGGCGGCGTGTGCGCATCCAGATCGGGAAGCAGAAGATGGAGCCCGCTTCCGGCCAGCTTGTGTTTAACTTTTCCGAAGGCGAGATCAGCAAACTGCTGCACCTGCCGCGAGCGGAAGCGCAGGGTCAGGAGCTGCGCGAGAGATTGCGCAACAAGCTGGAGGCGGACCGCTGGTTCGAGCGCGGGTTGGAGCTGGAGCGCACCGGCGGGCTTTACGAGCGCATCGTCGAAGCCTATCGAACCGCCGAGGAACTGGACCCCAGCTCCGCCGGCGCATTGGTCAATCTGGGTACCGTGTATTTCAACGCCCGCGCCTGGTTGGAGGCGGAAACCTATTACAAGAAAGCGCTCGCGGTGGACCCCGAGTATCCGCTGGCGCATTTTAATCTAGGCAATCTTCACGACGAGCGCGGCGAGGTAACGAGCGCGCTCCATCATTACGAGGAAGCGCTCCGGCTCCAGCCCGGCTACGCCGACGCGCACTACAATCTGGCTTTGCTCCTTCAGGGCCAGCACGATTTCATGAGCGCGTTGGGGCATTGGAAGGCGTATCTGAAGCTGGACGGACGAAGCGCATGGGCGGACATCGCGCGCCGCGAACTGGCCAAGCTGGAAGC
>JBOGMI010001078.1:0-4820 GCA_050746645.1 Bryobacteraceae bacterium
TGCATGTCTTACTCCTACCGGTAAGTGTAATACCAAAATGCTCATTCCAGCCGGCGGGCAAGTTCTTCCGGTGACCACGGCGCGGTCCATGGCGGCAGATTGCGACCGGATGCCAGGGGCTTACGCTCAATGTCATTTACTTAAGAACGCCGCCCAGAAGGGCGGCGGCAGGCCAGAAGGCCTGACCCCACGGGCAGGCTTTCTAGCCTGCGGAGGGCATTAAGCCCGACTGCTCTCCCTAAGTAAATGACATTGAGCGTAAGCGACCCCATGCTCGGTGGGCACAGGTCAAAGTCGCTTACGCTTCTGGCTCCGTTTCGGAAATCGCAGACGTTGGGAACACTCCTTCGAATTAAGCGGCATTGGGCCTCCGGCCTGCGAAGCCGGTTTTCGAACCGGCTTGGTTCCGTGAAAGAATGCCGCCACGAATGGCGGCATGGCAGCCCCGGAAGGCCGCTCCATCGGCTTGCTTGCCCCGGTCGATCATCTATGGGATATTGGGGACCGATATGCGCTGGAGCCGTTTCTTTCGCCGCAAGCAGTGGGACGAAGAGCGTGCCCGCGAGCTGCAAGCGTATCTCGAAATCGAAACGGACGAAAACATAACGCGCGGCATGACTCCCGAACAGGCGCGCCAAGCAGCGCGGCGCAGACTCGGAAATTCCACCCTCATCCGGGAGGAGATCTATCAAATGAACAGCATCCGGTTCCTCGAAAGCATCTGGCAGGATGTTCGCTACGGCGTGCGTACGCTGGCGAAGAGCCGGATGTTTACGTTTGTCGTGATTGCCTCGCTTGCGCTCGGCATCGGAGCCAATACCGCGATCTTCAGCTTGATCGACGCGGCGCTGTTGAAGATGCTTCCAGTGAAGAATCCCGAACAGCTCGTCGAGTTCGAGAGGGTCAATCCGACGATCGGAGCATACAACTATTTCGTATCCGGCATTCAAGGAATTCCGCAATCGCAATCAAGTATTCTCCGGCGTGCTCGCATTTTTACGGCTTTTTCAAGATGTAGACATCGAAGTAAACGGGAAAGGCGGAGTTGCTAAAGGACAGGTGGTTTCCGGCGATTATTTTTCCACGCTCGGAATTCACGCCATCGTCGGACGCACCATCGAACCGCGCGATGAAAAGAAGGCGAATCTGGTGGCCGTTATCAGCTACGACTATTGGCGCAAGCGCTTTGCGCTTGACCCCGCAGTAGTTGGGAAGCGCGTCGTTATCAACAACGCTCTCTTTACCATCATCGGCGTGACGCCTCCCGGATTTTTCGGTCTTCAGCCCGGCCAATCAATTGACGTCTCGGCTCCGCTGACAACCATCGCGCATCTCAATCCGGGGTTTGCGGCGGCGGGCACGCGCAGTGACCTTCTGACGTCACCATCTCAGCATTGGCTTAGCATCATGGGCCGGCTGAAACTGGGCATCACGAAACAGAAGGCATTAGCCAATTTGCAACCGATTTTCCATCAAACGATGCGCGAGGCGCTGGAAGGATTGGCTTCCGACTCCCTTCGACAGTTTTACCGGGACGAGAAGTTTCGATTGGATTCCGGCGGAAAAGGACTCGCCGCATTGCGCCAGAAGTATTCCAAACCGCTTTGGATCTTGATGGCCATTACCGGCCTGCTGCTTCTCGTAACCTGTGCAAACGTGGCTAACTTGATGCTTGCTCGCGCCAATGCCCGCCAGAAAGAGATTATGGTGCGACTGACCGTAGGGGCCGGTCGCTTGCGCCTGATTCGTCAATTTCTTACCGAAGGCGTTCTGCTCGCTCTCTGCGGCGGCGCTGTCGGTTTGGCCATCGCGTTCTGGGCCTGCAAGTCGCTTTTGACCCTGATGTCCAATGCGGGCGCGCCTTTTTCGTTAAGTGTTCAACCCGATACCCGCGTCCTGCTGTTTACGCTTCTGGTTTCCGTCGGTACGGCTCTTCTGTTCGGTCTAACACCCGCATGGCGCGCGGTCCGGTTAAGGATCGAGAGCATGCGAACTCGTGGCGGATCGGTAAGTCGTTCCAGGCTTGGAAAGACGCTCATCGTTTTCCAGATCGCCGTCTCGTTGGTGCTCCTGATCGGCGCCGGCCTGGTCGTTCGCAGCCTGGAAAATTTAAAGAACTTCAATCCGGGTTTCAACAAGGAGAATGTTGTTTTGTTTTCAGTCGCCCCCTTCACGGTCGGCTATCCGGACAACCAGGTCGATTCACTCTACAAACACATGCTTAGCCGATCGACAGAATTCCCGGCGTTCGCTCGGCAACTCTTTCCTTCTTCAGCCCTCTCGGACGATGCTGCGGGAATACCAAGCCGAAGATCGACGGGTCCATCCCGCCCTCCGGCAAAGCACCGACCTTAACCGGTTTAAACGTGGTCGGGCCGGATTATTTCACCACATTGCAGATTCCCTTAGTCTCCGGCAGGCATTTTAGCGGCGCCGATCAAACTGAAGCGCCGAAAGTCGCGATCATCAATGAGACCATGGCGCGCGATTATTTCGGGGACGCCAATCCGATTGGGCGGCATGTCAAGGCGCTGGGATGGGATCCAGACTGGCGCACAATCATCGGCGTGACGAAAGACGCAAGAAGTCTTGATCTCCGGAAGCCACCGCAACCGATGATTTACCTGCCGGTCTATCAAGAGCCGGAGGGTGCGGCAACATTTGAAGTCCGCACCGCAATTGATCCTCACAGCGCGATCAGGTCCATCCTCCAAACCGTCAAATCAGTGGACAGCCGCCTGCCAGTCTCAGATATCAAAACCCTGAACCAGCAGATAGACCAATCGCTGATTCAAGAGCGCCTGGTCGCGTCGCTTGCGACTCTCTTCGGCATTCTGGCTTTGCTTCTTGCTGCGGTGGGACTGTACGGCCTCATGACCTACGCGGTGAATCGGAGAACCGGCGAGATCGGCATTCGCATGGCGCTGGGGGCCGTGCGTGGGCAGATCGCCGGAATGATCCTTGGAGAAACACTGCGTCTGGTGGCGATCGGCCTTTTGATTGGTATCCCTGCCGGGATTGCCGCTTCCCGCCTGATCACGAGCGAACTCTACGGCGTAAAACCGGACGATTTGCTCACGATTGCAATCCCCGCCGCCGTGATGGCCGCGATTGCGCTTCTGGCTGCGTGGCTCCCGGCCCGCCGAGCATCTCGCGTGGATCCGATGGCGGCTCTGCGGCACGAATGATCCTGTAACGCGGTTCGCTTCCCGTCCGTCAGCTTCATCACTTGCATGCTTCAAGAGGCGTTTGGTGTGTTCCGGTTATCCATTGCTGTCTTGGCCTGCTCGGTTTTGTGTTTTGCGGCAAACAGCCCCCAAAAGACCGGCAAAGTGTACGCGCCCGGAGGAGACGTTACACCGCCGAAGCTGATCCATTATGTGGAGCCGGCGGTCTCCCAATCCTCGCAAACCGCCTTTGCCGCGGGCACGGTCCGCATTCTGAAGGTGGTCACCCGTGACGGCATTCCCACGGACCTTCGGGTGACCACCTTCAGAATGCGGATCAGAACCGCGCGGCGCTGAACGCCGTGAAGCAATGGCGTTTCCGGCCAGGACTCAAAGACGGCCGACCGGTGAACGTGAGGGTCACGGTCGAGGTGGAGTTCCGTTTGCTGTGATCATCGGCCCATGCTGAGTGCCGAGCGTGAGCGAGGCTCAGGGTCGCTTACGCTCCCGGCTCAGATTCGGCATCTCGGACTCAGTGCCGCTGCAATGCGCGCCAGGCTAATATAAAGCAGCCAAAAACAAGGGCGAGCAGAAAAATCGTTGCGGGCTCCGGAACCGGCATTATCGAAGGCGGCCCACCAGGTGGAGGGTGGTTGCCGTCGTTCGGCGGCGTGGTCGGCTGATTGGGCACGGGACCCACAAAGCCGGGCGTAAACACCGCCGGGAACCAATATTGATTCAAAGAAGGCCAAGCCGACGACGAGACGAGGGGTTCCATCTCCTTCGGCAACAACGCGGCGCTCAAATCGCTTGCTTGCGGCGAGTTCTCCTGCGCCAGCACTCCGGGCGGCGGGGCTGCCGCCAGTTGGAAGGTGAACAGCCGTGGCGGCGTCAAGGGCGGAAGATTCAGCGCGGTTTTCGGCGGCTCCAACGGAGAAGTGGGGCCTTTCCGCGTATTGGAAAGGCGGTTCCCGCAGCGTGTGCGAGCGTAGTGCGTGCCGTCGGTCAGCAGAGCTTCTCCTTTTCGCAGCCGCAGCCGCCTTTTTGTCCAGTAAATTTTGTTTTTTATGCGATATGAGGCATATTCGTACCGATCCGCCGTGAGGGTCACGACTTGGGTATCGGCGACATCGAAATCGCCATAATGCTTGCGCACCACCGGATCGTGATTCACCGCATAGCGCAACTCGGCCTGGGAATAGGCGCCTCCCGGGATCACCGAATAAGGATAATCGGGGCGGAGCGAGCGGACCATGGCCGAAACCGTGGCATGTGCGGCGGTATGTCCGGCCACCGGGCCGTGGATGCGAGCCCACCTCCTCCAACCGAACGACAGCACCAGCGCAACCGCAAACGCGCACAAGGCAATGAACAGTAAGCGCCTCTTCGACACAGTCCCCTCTTACCGCAAGAGTGTTTTTACGCAACTGCCGCGCAGCACTCGGAAAATTACGTAAACATCAGCTTAGCCTAATTATCGGCTCTTTCAAGCTCAACAATGAGAGCTCTGGCGAAATTCTTGTGTGAAATCGGTCAGATTTCTCTCAGGGTTTTCTGGCTTTCGCCGATTTCGAGGGGATTCGGCCAAAGACTATCGTCTTTCTTTCGCCAATGGTTAACGATTGCCGCATGTTAACCAAAGCAGGCGATGCC
>JBOGMI010001079.1:0-2777 GCA_050746645.1 Bryobacteraceae bacterium
CTATCCTGCAAGGCGCGTGAAAGAGTCAACTCAGCTAACGAAATCGAGCGCCGTCACGACCCAGTACCCCGAACCGTTGGCTCTCCTCCGCGCCCGGCAACTCCGCGAGCAGCGCGAAGCCGCGTAACCTGTTTATACGATTTGAGTTTTGCCGATCGGCTTAAGACGAAAAGCCTTTGGCCGGGGCTGGTCTTCTTCGGCCCGTACTGCACAGAGCAGTTCACGGGGTGATGACAGACCGAGTGCGGCGGCAGGCCAGTGATTGTCGTGTGCTCCGAAAGCCCGGCAGGCTGACGGTTTCGGCGGATAGGGTTCTTCATACGATGTGAATCAGCGGGGTTTTGCCGCGGAGCCGGCGGGCCTTAAGCAGCGCCTTGCCCTTCAGCGAAACCGGCAGAATAGAATGGTAGCGCAGCGTTCGGATTCCGCCAAACTCCTGTTTAAAAGCGTTCACGCGCAGTAATTTTTGATCGCTGTCGCCGCTATAAAAACCGCCAAAATCGAAATGGGCGATGCCGAGGCGGCGGCATTCGAGCATGTCCATCCAGTGCAGAAAGCGGTTGGCGCGGGCAACCGCGTTGCGCTGCTCTTTTTCCTGGCTGGAAGAAAAGAAAGAGACCGACTGAAGCTGCCGCACCCACTCCGCATTGCGGTAATAGGAGTGCCAGACCAGCGGTTTTCCATTGGCATCCGAGGCGCGCGTCAGCAAAATTCCCTCCTGAGCCGCGTAGCGGCGCAGCCAATCGGAGTTCGCGGCGGACTCTTCCAGGCCGCGCTCGCGCGTGAACTCGGCGAAGAACGAGAAGAACTCGTCGATAATCTCGGCAGGCGGCGCGGTCCAGGAATCGAAGATGACTTCCTCTTTCCTGGCGCGGTTGACCTGATTGCGTGTGCTGGAAGTAAAGCCCGCAAAAATCGCCTCCTCGGGCTTGGTGAGATCGAGTTCCAGGCTGTGCACCTCCGCTTGAGCGGAACGATTCTCCGGACGGCTCCAATGGTAGAACAGTATCAGGTCGCAGCCTTGCCGAGACCACGGCTCATCGAACCATACGTCGTGACAGATCGCCCATTTGCGCTGGATTTCAATCATGATCGAGAGCGTTCGCGCAGGGGCGAACGCAATTTAGTCTGACATAGGATCTTTTCGGCAGGATTACAGCGGCGGTGCAGAAGCGCCGATGATTTGATTAACGGCACATGAGCTGGATGGCACAAACGATGCTGAAAGTACGCCGGGGCGAGGGGCCGGTCTACTCGCGCATTCGTAATCTGATCCAAGCACTGCTGTATACCAATCTGCCCCAGCCGCGGCTTGTAAAGCCATTTTATAGAGGCCTGTATGCGGCGCAGCGCACGGTGCACGAGGGCGGCCGCTGGCTGCTCGGGGTGCTCTATCGCGAGCCGGTTCTGCGGGCGCGCTGCGTCAGCGCGGGCAAGCATTGGCATGTTTTGCTAACGCCGGATATCGAAGGCCATCCCGAGATTTATATCGGGGATGACTTGACCGTCTTCGGCCAGCTTGGGATCGCCAGCGGCCGGGTCTTCGATCACCCCAAGGTGATGATCGGAAATGGCGTCGATATCGGTCATCAGGTCCAGATTGTTGCTAATAAAGAAGTGGTGATTGAAGATGGGGTAAAACTGGCGTCGCGCATTTATATCTCCGATACCGACGGTCATCCGCACGATGCCGAATCGAGAGTGCAAGGGGCGCCGCCGCCGGAAGACGAAATCCGTCCTGTGCGCATTTGCCGCGGGGCGTGGATAGGGCATAATTGCATGATTCTGAAAGGCGTGACCATCGGTGAAGGCGCCATTATCGGAGCCAGCAGCGTGGTGGTTACCGATGTTCCGCCCTATACGGTGGCAGCCGGAAATCCGGCACGCGTGGTCAAGGATTTGCGGGCGCAACGGCCGGCATCCGAGGCAACACCGGCGGGCAAAGTGTGAAGCGGCGCATTCGCGTTTTGCTGATCGCGCCTTCACTTGAAATCGTGGGCGGGCAGGCGGTGCAGGCGGCGCGGCTTCTTTCGGCTTTGCAACGCGCGCCCGAGATCGAGATCGGTTTCTTTCCGCTCAACCGGCCTTTCCCGCGGCCGCTGATGTGGGCCAAAAGGATTCCGCTGCTGCGGACTTTGGGCAATATTGCGTTCTACAACGCGGGCCTGCTGCGTCAGGCGCGGCGGCACGACATCCTGCATATTTTTACCGCTGGGCTATCCTCCTACACGCTGTGGACCATTCCGGCGCTTGCGATTGCCCGGCTGTTCGGCAAAAAATCCATTGTGAATTACCGCGATGGCCGTGCCGAACAACATCTCCGCTGGCGCACCGCGCGGCCCACGCTGCTTTGGGCGGATCGCATCGTGGCTCCTTCCCCCTATCTGGTCGATGTATTCGCCAAGTATGGAATCCGGGCGCAATCGGTATCCAACATAATCGACGCGGAGCGCTTCCGCTATCGCGAGCGACGGCGTTTGCGGCCCATTTTTCTGGCCAATCGAAGCCTGGAACCGTTGTACAACGTCGGCTGCATCCTGCGGGCCTTCGCGATTGTTCAAGGCCGCTATCCGCAAGCCAGCCTGACGATCGCGCACGACGGCGTTTGCCGCGGCGAATTGGAAAAGCTGGCCGCCGATTTGAGGCTGCGGAACACGCGTTTTATCGGGAAAGTCCCGCCCGCAAACGTTCCCGATTTGTACGACCAGGCGGATATCTATCTCACCAGTCCGAACTTGGATTGTATGCCGGGATCGCTGCTGGAATGCTTTGCCTCG
>JBOGMI010001080.1:0-2500 GCA_050746645.1 Bryobacteraceae bacterium
GTCGTGCATTTACGTAAGATGGAATAAATGTGTCCGCACGCACTCGCAAAGCGGCGTCATGCAGAGGAGAACGCGCATTCTCGCTTAATCGATTCCCGATAGTGGCATACAGATAACGCACTCGAACATTGCCCATTGTTAAATCAGGATCATCCAAATATCCATTGTGTCCCGAGCGTCGAAGGGCGTCTGACCTGAATGGCACTGCCGTATGTCCTGTAAGGACTTGCGGCGAGGCGCGCCGTCGGCGATAATTTCGGCCGGCGCGAACCACGGCGCGCCGTGCCTGCGGAATTCTAAAAAACTTCCGCACGCCGGTCGCCTGACCAATTGACCTTTTCTTCGAGACCTTCGTTGGTCTAGGATTCGTGGCCAACGAGACCTTCCTTGGATGGATGTTGCACATTCTCCAGACCAAGGAGGGTCTCGTGTCATTTTCCACATCCACCGGTTCCTTAACAGAGCGGTTCGGCCTCGTCCTCGCGTCGTTGCTGCAAAAACCCGGTTTGCCCTTCGCCGACGTATTGAGCGAAGAAGTTATTCAGGCGGCCTTCGATGCAGAAGACGCTGCCTTCGGGCAAGAGGACGACGCGGTCTATACCCCCGCACTCGTCTTGTGGGGCTTTCTTTCGCAAGTCTTTTTCAAAGGCGAACAGCGGTCGTGCGCCGCGGCCGTGGCGCGGATCATCGTGCTGTTGGCGTCATTGGGACGAAAACCTTGTTCCGACAACACCGGCACGTATTGCCGCGCGCGAGCGAAACTGTCCGAGCCTGTGCTGCGCCGCCTGGTGTATCACGTGGCCGACGGCTGCGAACAGGCGCTGCCCAACGACTGGCGGTGGAAAGGAAAGTTCGTCGGCCTGGTGGACGGGTTCACCGTGAGCATGCCCGACACGCCCGAAAACCAAGCGGCCTACCCGCAGTCCTCCTCGCAAGAAGAAGGGCTGGGATTTCCGCAGTTGCGCGGCGTGGTGCTGTTGTCCTTTGTGACCGCCATGGCGCTGGGGCTGGCGGTCGGCCCGTGCCTCGGAAAAGAAACTGGCGAAACGGCATTGCTGCGCGCGTTGCTCGATCGGTTCCGTCCCGGTGATGTGATGCTGGCCGACCGCTACTTCTGCTCGTACTTCATGATCTGCCTGCTGTTGGAGCGTGGCGTGGATCTGGTGTCGCGGCTGCACCAAAAGCGCACGGCCGACTTCCGCCGCGGCAAACGATTGGGGCCAGGCGATCATCTCGTGGAGTGGCCACGGCCACCGCGGCCCGATTGGATGGATGAAGCGACGTATGCGCGGATGCCGGCCTCGATCACGATTCGCGAGGTGGAAGTCGCCGTGCCGCAGCCGGGCTTCCGCGTCGAGAATTTCGTGGTCGTGACGACGTTGCTCGACGCCGACGAGTATACGCGCGATGACCTGGCGGATCTGTATCGCGGAAGATGGTTGGCGGAGTTGGATATTCGCGCCATCAAGTGCGGTTTGGACATGGATGTGCTGCGTTGCAAAACTCCGGAGATGGTCCGCAAGGAGATTTGGGCGTGTCTGCTGGGGTACAACCTGGTACGGCAGACGATGCTTCAGGCGGCCTACGAATCCGGCTGTTCGCCGCGCTGCCTGGAAGAGGCGCAAGCGAAAGTTGGGGACGCCTGTTCGGCGACGCCCGAATCGGGGTCTTCGCCGCGATGTCTGGAAGAGGAGCAAGCGAAAGTTGAGGACGCCTGTTCGGCGACGCCCGAATCGGGGTCTTCGCCGCGATGCCTGGAAGAGGAGCCAGCGAAAGTCGCGGGCACCTGTTCGGCGAGGTCAGATTCCGCGTGTTCGCCGCGACAGTTGAGCTTTACCGCCGCGATGCAGAAGTTGGCGGCCGGTTGGGTCTCCGCACCGACGTTCAACGAAGCCATGTCCGACGAGCTCCGGCGAGCCAACCGAAAGCACCTGCTCAAGCACCGCGTGGGACACCGTCCGAACCGGGTCGAACCTCGCGCGATCAAGCGTCGTCCGAAACCGCACAAGCTCTTGACGAAACCGCGGGCCGAAGCGCGGGCGGAGTTGCTGGCCGGCAAGACGTAGTGCCGTCTCGCGCCTGTGTCGTCCTCGTTTTCTCTGGGAGCTTAACATCGGTCGGTTATGCCAATGGTCGGACCCGGCAGCGCTCGGCGCAGGGCGCATTGCCGGATAGGATCACGGTGCGCGCCTGTCGCGTGGATAGCGCGGCGAGCCAAACGGCGAGCCGCAGCTCGCCGCTGGCGCGGCTTCGTGCCCGCGCTGAGTTCGGGCCGCCTCGCCGCAAATCCTTACGGGCCATACGGCAGTGCCATTCCTGTCAGGCGCCATTGCCCACCATTCTGCCACCGCGCACTCGATATGATGCGCCCGCATTCGCCTGACGGGTCGACGATGTTCATCGGATCATTCCCGCGCGACTCGGTAAGGTTCGTCGTCCCGCTCAGGAAGCCAATCGGGTCCGGGCTCGACCAGACCGCGTCGACTGCGTTGTACCAGCG
>JBOGMI010001081.1:0-1293 GCA_050746645.1 Bryobacteraceae bacterium
ATCACCCCGCGGGGGATGCCGCACGCAAGGAACGCGGCAAGAAAGCAACCCCGCGAACCATGGAGAACACAGTCGTTCAACCTTGGTCGTGGCCGTGCGTACTGGTCTTTGTCAAGGAATGGTTGAAACCGGCGGAATCTCATGCCGCGGCGGTGAAGAGCCAAATTGTTCCGCCCTTCATCTATCTGCCCGATGGCCGCGTGATTCCCACCTGCGTGATGCGGGCGAGTGTGTGGGGTGGAACCGATACTCGCCTCGTGGGTTATCAGTTCAGCCGGCGATTGATGGGCGGCGGATATCCGGTCGTCACGCAGGTGCAAGGCAGCGAGCATGTAGGTTCTGTCGGATGCCTGGTAACCGATGGCACGAGGCATTTCGCGCTGACCAACCAGCACGTGGCCGGCGACGGCGGCAGCGAGATCTTCACGCTTTTGCAGGGAGACGCGCGGCGCATCGGAGTGTCGGCGAAACGATCCGTTCGCAGCAAACCGTTCCAGGATCTCTATCCCGGCTTTCCGGGGGCGTTCACGCGCAGTCATCTTGATGTGGGGCTGATCGAAGTTGACGATCTGGCGAACTGGACTGCCCGGATCTTCGGCCTTGGCGTGCTGGGGCCGTTGATCGAATTTAATGTGCACACGGCAAGCCTGGATTGGATTGGCACGCATGCGGTTGCGCATGGAGCTCATTCGGGCGCCCTGAAGGGCGAAGTCAAGGCGCTGTTTTATCGATACCGCTCCCTCGACGGAGTCGATTACGTATCGGACTTCCTGATTGGAGGCATCGATGGCGAAGCGCTCCCGACGATGCCCGGCGATTCCGGAACGCTGTGGTGCATGGAGACCGGGACGAACGTCAGCAAAAGCTATCGCCCGTTTGCGCTCGAATGGGGCGGGCAGAAATTGAACGCGGATGGCGGCGCTCAATTTACCCAATATGCATTGGCCGCCTCGCTCGCTGTTGCCTGCCGGGAGCTGGATGTCGATATCGTGACCGATTTGAATGCCGAACTTCCTCAGTATTGGGGCGCGGTGGGGCACTATAAGATCGCTGAACGCGCTGTTGACGCAGCCAAAGGCAAGCTGCACAGCTTTCTGGCGAAGAATATGGCGCAACTGACGTATCCGGCGGCGGCCATTAACGGCGGAAAGATCAAACCATCGCCGAAAGGCTTCGTGCCGCTGGCGGATGTCCCGGATGTCGTTTGGAAAAGTAACATCAACCGCGGCGGCAAGGCGGTACGTTACCAGGAAAACTGGAATCACTACGCCGATATGGACCTTCCCGGCGCGA
>JBOGMI010001082.1:0-3560 GCA_050746645.1 Bryobacteraceae bacterium
AACGGTGGAGCGCAAGTTTTTACCGTCACGCACGCTTTTCATCCGCTGAGAGGCCAGACGTTCGAAGCCATTGCTGTGCGCAATAACTGGGGCGGGGACCGCGTTTCGTATCTGGACGCAAAAGGACGGCTGCGCACACTGCCAATCGAATGGACCGACATTCGGGGATCCGATCCGGTAATCGCAGTCGGCGCTGGGCGTGCGTTCTTCCGCGCCGACCGGTTGCGCCAACTGCGCAAGCTGATCGACGAACAAATGGCCCGGAAGGAGGCTCCGTGATGTTAGGCGAATTATATCCAATGTGTCTTTGGAAATATGTGCGTCTTCCAGTTGCTGACAGTGGGCCTTGGCCGAGGCCCTTGCACCGAGTCCCTACAAACTTTTTGCTACCGCTGTATTTTGCTATTTTAAGATTGTTTTCCTCCAGGGGGTTATGTACATAATTAACAAGACACATATGGCCCACCCTCCCAAGAAGAATCGGACTGCAAGGGGTTCACGCCAGCGCACGCGCCGTCAGCAGGCCTTGCGCGCACAAGGCGCCGCCCACCCGCGCTCCGAGGCCGTGACCGATCCCCTCTTCCGCGACAGCGCGTTCTTCGATCCGAACGATCTGGTGCAGGTCAAATACGAGATGCTGCGAAGCGTCCAGCAGGAGGGCCGGTCGGTGGTAGCGGCGGCTCAGGCCTCCGGTCTGTCCCGCCCGGTCTTCTATGTCACTCAAGAGTTGTTCGAGCGCGAGGGTTTGCCGGGTCTACTGCCGCGCAAGCGCGGACCGAAGCGCCCTCACAAGCTCAACGACGAGGCCCTGGCTGTCCTGGCCCAGGCGATCCAGGAGGCCGGAAGGATGCTCACTGGCGATGAACTCGCGGCGCTTCTGGAGCAGCGCTTTGGCGTCGAAGCGCATCCGCGCAGTATCCTGCGACGGCTGCTTCCGTATCTGCGGCGGGAGGAAAAAAAACTCCGATGATCGTCGATGCCGCAAAACCAGACGCCACGCAGTACAGCGCGCAGTACGAACTGCTTCGCTCCCAAGTTATCGGCACCGTATGGGGTGTGGATCAGGGGAACACATCAGGCGTTACGCGTGGAATCGGCCTTGCCCTGCTGCTGAGCGAAGGCATGCCCGGATGGCTCAAGACAGTGGAATCGGTCCTTCGCGCGTCGCTTGCGCGAACCGTAGATTCTCCAGACCCTTCACCGCGTGAGATTGTGCCGCGACGCAGCGCCGCGCCGGCCTGGCTCCCGGCCATGCTCCGCGATGAGGTCGCCACGCTTTTGGCGAGTCTGGTTCTCTCGACTCGCCCTCTTCGCTTCCCGAAAGGAGAGTGCCGGTCATGGTAATGAACAGCGAAGCCCATCAGAAGATCACAACCGCGCATCTGTCGCGCCTGGCTTACCTATATGTGCGCCAGTCAACGCTGCGCCAGGTTCTCGAGAACACCGAGAGCACGCACCGCCAGTATGCGCTTCGTGAGCGCGCTGCCGCGCTGGGCTGGCCACTCGATCGGATCGTCGTGATCGATAGCGACCTGGAGCAGTCCGGCGCCAGCGCGGCCGACAGGGAGGGCTTTCAGCGCTTGGTGACCGAAGTCAGTCTGGGGCGTGTCGGAATCGTACTCGGCCTTGAAGTGTCGCGACTGGCGCGCAACTCCACCGATTGGCATCGGCTGCTTGAGTTGTGCGCGCTCGCCGATACGCTCATCCTCGACGAGGATGGGCTGTACAATCCGGCGCACTTCAACGATCGCCTGCTGTTGGGGCTGAAGGGCACTATGAGCGAAGCGGAATTACATGTGCTCAAGGCGCGTCTTCGGGGAGGCATCCTGAGCCGCGCCCGGCGCGGGGAGCTTAAGCAGATGGTGCCCATCGGCTTTGTGCACGATGCACAGGATCGTGTCATCCTCGATCCGGACGCCCAGGTGCAGGCTTCGGTGCGCCTATTCTTCCAGACTTTTCAGCGGACCGGGTCCTGTCTGGCGGTCGTCAAGGAGTTCCATGCGAAGGAACTCCTGTTCCCGCGCCGATTGCGTAGCGGAGTGCACAAGGGCGAGATCGTCTGGGCCGAGCTGCTGCACTGTCGTGCACGGCAGATCATCCATAACCCGCGCTATGCCGGCGCTTTCGTTTTCGGTCGCACCAAGCAGCGCCATCTCCCCAACGGCAAGGTGTGCTCCCGGCTAGTGCCGAGCGAGGAATGGATACTGCTGCGCGATGTGCATCCGGGGTACATCACCTGGGAAGAGCACCAGTTGAACGTCCAGCGCGTGAAGGGGAATGCGCTTGCCTGGAGCGCCGAGCGGCGGTGTGGACCGGCACGCGAGGGCACTGCGCTATTGCAGGGACTCGTGATCTGCGGAACCTGTGGTGAACGCATGTCCGTCCGCTACCACTCGCATCGCAATCAAAACGTACCCACCTACTGGTGCGGACGGGGCCCGCTGCAGCGGGGCGAAAACGGTCTTTGTCAAACCGTCCACGGCGGCGCGCTCGACGTAGCGATCGGCGATCTCGTCATCGAGGCAATGACGCCGCTGGCAATCGAAGTCGCTCTGACAGTGCGACAAGAACTCGCGAGCCGCCACGAGGAAACTGACCGGTTGCGCCGTCAGCACGTGGAGCGTGCGCGCTATGAAGCAGACCTTGCTCAGCGCCGCTTCCTCAAGGTCGATCCCGACAACCGCCTGGTCGCCGATGCGCTGGAAGCGGACTGGAACGGGAAACTGCGTGCCCTCGCCGCGGCACAGGAAGCATACGAGAAAGCCAAGGCCGCCGACGCCAGCGCTGTGACCGATGCCGAACGCGCCGAACTGATGGCCCTCGCCACCGACTTCCCACGTCTCTGGCGCGATCCGCGCACGCAGATGAAGGAGAAAAAACGCATGTTGCGGTTGTTGGTCGAGGACGTGACGCTTACCAAGGGCGATGCACTCCATGTTGACATCCGGTTTGCCGGCGGCGCGACACGCTCACTCGATATACCGCTGCCGAAGTCGTGTGTGGAGCTGCGTACCACCGATGCCGAGGTCGTCAAAGAAATCGACCGGCTTATCGATACCTATACGGACGGGGAAATCGCGGATGTACTCAATGAACGCGGTGTGCGCACTGTCGTAACCACTCCGTGGACGGCGGCACGTATTGGCCGGCTGCGCACGATCTATGGCCTCACCGACCGGCGTACGCGCCTGCTCGCCCAGGGGCTCCTGACCCCACAAGATGTAGCCGCCCGCTACGGCACCGTCCTGTCGACTGTGCATCTCTGGCGCCGACGCGGCCTGCTTCGCGCACATCCCATCAACGATCGAGGCGATTATCTCTACGAAATCCCGCCGGAAGACCTGCCCGCAAAGTATGCTCATAAGCGTGAATATCACATCGAACCAGTAAGTTCATCGCCACAAACTTCACGAGGTGCAGTATGAGTTCAAACCTTTATCTCTCGGCTTATAGGGCCGCGCCGGCATGATGGCCACACCATAGTGCTGTGCCATCTCGTGATAGGTGCGGTTCAGATCCGGTTCGTAGCGGCAGGCGCGGTCGACGCCGGTGCGCGGATT
>JBOGMI010001083.1:0-2098 GCA_050746645.1 Bryobacteraceae bacterium
GTGGAAGATAACTGCGTCCTCGTGAGAGGGGGTGGAGAGCAATCCGACACGAACGTTTGGTCCGTAGGTTAACGAACTCGATTCGGCGGGTCGTCGTGGCCATCCCGCGAGTGAGGGTGAAGCCCAAATGACGCCATTGGTCGCGAGAGCGATGGAGACGGTGAAGGCCGTGCTCCGCGGTAAGCCTGAAGGCAGAAAACAGACATTGGCCCCAGGACGACGACAGGTGGTTGGAGACGGAACGAACGGAAGGTTCAACGACGTTAAGCAGGGAGATCCATCCGGCTCAGGATGGTGTTCATGTGCCGTAACCTCGGCCACGCCGAGCACCCGTGTACGAAGAGCCAACCGGATGGAAGTCAGAGGCCCCGTAGTAGCCGAGAAGTCGCTAATCACGATGGAGCGAAGGGTGGCCAGGAAGATGGATGTGTGATGGACAAGCCAGTGGAAAACAAACCAACAAGAGTGCCCTTCGCGGCTACACCGGTTGGAGAACCCCCGTCCCCGCGGATGTGGGCTAATCCCAGCGTTTGGACAGACCGCATGTTGACGACCCTCGAAACGGGGGTGAAAGGAGGACGATGGCACACGCTGATTGATAAAGTCTTCGCTATGCCCACGTTGCAAGACGCGGCAGCTCGCGTCCTGGCGAACGAAGGCGCTGCGGGAGTGGACCATGTGACGACCAGAGCTTTTGGACAGCAGCAGGATCGAGAACTCGACCAGCTTGCCCAGCGGCTCAAGGCCGGCACGTATCGCCCGCAAGATATTCGTCGCCACTGGATCAAGAAGCTGGGATCGAAAGAGATGCGACCGCTGGGGATACCCACGGTGATCGATCGCGTCGTGCAAACGGCATTACTGAGTGTGATCGAGCCGATCTTCGACCACGAGTTCCATGAACGCAGCTACGGCTTCCGGCACGGCCGGGGCTGTCGGCACGCCCTGGAGCAAGTGGAGACGTTACTGGACCAGGGATATACCTGGGTCGTCGATGCCGACCTCAAAAGTTATTTCGACACTATTCCGCACGACAAGCTCTTGGACCTTGTTCGAGAGAAGATCTCTGACAGGCGTATCCTGTCCCTGATCGAGCAGTTTCTGCATCAAGGCGTGTTGGAAGAATTGAAGCAGTGGACTCCCGAGGAAGGCACACCGCAGGGGGCGGTCATTTCTCCGCTCCTTGCCAATCTGTATCTGAACGAGCTCGACCACACGCTGGCGAAAGCCGGCTTCGAGTTGGTGAGATATGCCGACGACTTCGTGATTCTGTGTCGCACCCGCGACGATGCGGAACGGGCCTTGGCCTTGGTACAGCAGTGGACGGTGGGGCGCTGCCTGACGCTGCATCCCACGAAAACCAAAATCGTCGATGCGGAACCGGAGGGGTTCGATTTTCTGGGCTATACCTTCCGCGGGCGGCTACGGCTGCCTCGCGCGAAAAGCCTAGATAAGTTTCGTTCGACGCTACGCGCCAAAACGAAACGCACGCGCAGCGGCAGCATGCACTTTATTGTGGCATCCCTGAACCAGACGCTTCGCGGCTGGTTTACCTACTTCCGCCACAGTTGGCCGACGGTGTTCGTGGCCGAAGACCAACGTCTTCGCACGCGCCTGCGCACGCTGTTGCGCAAACGTCGCGGACGCCGGGGCGTAGCGAAAGGCGCGGATCACCAGCGGTGGCCGAACGCCTACTTTCATGATCTTGGGCTTTTCAGCCTGACAGCGGCCCACCGATCATTCAGTCAATCCTGTCAAGGTAAGACCATCAACCGGAAAGCCGGATGCGGGAAATCTGCCAGTCCGGTTTGGAGGGAGGGGCGGCCGAACTAAAATCGGCCGTCCCTACCCCTATCAAGGATCTATAACGTTCCCTTGGTGCTGGGAACGCCTTCGACCCGCGGGTCGCTTTCGGTGGCCATCCGCAATGCCCGTGCGGCCGCCTTGAAAATCGCCTCGCTGATGTGGTGACTGTTGCGGCCATAATGCACCAGCACGTGCAGGTCGCACAGCGCGTTGGCGGAGAGCGCCTGCCAAAAGTCTTCGACCAGCTCGCTATCGAAATCGCCGATCTTGGCCGCCGGGAACTGGGCCTGAA
>JBOGMI010001084.1:0-1835 GCA_050746645.1 Bryobacteraceae bacterium
CCGCTGATTACACCGAGGTTTGGGTTCCTTCGGGTGTGGTTCCGCTGGTGCGGTTTGCGGACAAGGTCACCGGGCTGGCATCCACCGGGATTGGTCTGGTGGGTGTGGGAGATATTCCCATGCCTGCGGGATTTGCCCAAAAGCTGGGCAGGTTCGATTCCATCGTGAGCTGGTATGGGGCGAATAACGATGATTTTCGGCGCGCCGTGCCGGGAGAGTTTCATTGCGCGCTACCGCCGGAAGATGATCCGCGGCATGCGGTGGATTTCTTTGCGGCCCAGGTGGGCGCGCCTTCCGGGCTGGTTCCAAGGATTCGCAGCTTCAAAAGTGAGCGAAGAAACGAGATTGTCATCCACCCGTTTTCCGGCAGCGCCAAGAAAAACTGGCCTTTGGAGGATTTTCGCGAGTTAGCGCGGCGGCTGCCGCTGCCGGTGGAATGGTGCGCGGGGGAGAGATTCCGGTTTAACGATCTGGGCGAGGTGGCATCGTGGCTGGCTGGAGCGCGGCTCTATATCGGAAACGATACAGGCATTACGCATTTGGCCGCGGCGCAGGGCGTGCAAACGATTGCGATTTTCACCGCCAGCGATCCGCAACGATGGGCGCCGCGCGGGGAGAACGTCATGGTGTTGCGGAATCCGAGCGTCGCGGCTGTTCTGGACGCCAGCGCACGATGGGCCGCCGCGCCGCGGTAACTTCATCGACGCGGCGCGTGCGCGTCGAATGCGGCGCGCTGCGTACCAGTTCGGGATTCTCCTCCACTTCTTTGGCGATTGAAATCATGGCATCGGCAAACAGATCCAGCTCGCGTTTGCTTTCGGTTTCGGTCGGCTCGATCATGAGCGCACCGCGGACGATCAGCGGAAAACTGACGGTATACGGATGGAAACCGTAATCGATGAGGCGCTTGGCAATATCGCCCGTGCGCACTCCCTTTTTCGCCTGACGATCGTCGCTGAAGACGCATTCGTGCATGCTGCGTGATTTGTACGCGATCTGGTAATAGGGCTCGAGCAGTGCCCGCAGGTAGTTGGCGTTCAGCAAAGCATCGAGCGTGGCCTGGCGCAAGCCTTTTCCGTGCGCCAGGATAAAAGCCAGCGCCCGGACCAGAACGCCGAAATTTCCGTAATAGGCGCGCACGCGGCCGACCGATTGCGGCAGATCGTCATTCCAGGTCCAGCGGTCTCCTTCGCGCTTCAGCCGCGGGCCGGGAAGAAACGGCGTGAGCGTTTTCGCGACCGCAACCGGCCCCGCGCCCGGACCGCCGCCGCCGTGGGGCGTCGAAAACGTCTTGTGCAGATTCAGGTGCATGACGTCGATGCCGAACTTGCCCGGCCGCAGTACGCCCGCGAGCGCATTCATGTTGGCGCCATCCATGTAAACGAGCGCGCCTTTCTCATGCAGAATGCCGCAGATTTTTTGAATGTTCTCTTCGAAGACGCCCACCGTGTTCGGGTTGGTGATCATGAGCGCCGCGGCGTCTTCATCGACCGCTTTCGCCAGCGCTTCCAGATCCACCATGCCGCGATCGTTCGAGCGGATGTTTTCGACCGTATAGCCGACCATGGCGGCGGTGGCCGGATTGGTTCCATGCGCGGAATCGGGCACCAGAATCTTCTTCCGCGCGCCGCCGCGAGTTTCGAGCAGCGCGCGAATCATCAAAATACCGGTGAATTCGCCGTGCGCTCCCGCGGCGGGTTGCAGCGTGACCGCATCCATCCCGGTAATTTCGACCAGCGCGCGTTCGAGCGCGGCGACGACTTCCATCGCGCCTTGCGATATTTCTTCCGGCTGGTAGGGATGCGCCCAGGCGAGTCCATCGAGCCGCGCGACTA
>JBOGMI010001085.1:0-4132 GCA_050746645.1 Bryobacteraceae bacterium
AACTGAAGCACAAAAATGGCCAGCGCGTCGAAGATCGCGATAGACAAACCTGTTCCGATGCCCCAGATGTTGGCGGTCTTGCCCACTGCCCACGGTAACAGCATCCCGCCGCACAGTGCGATACCCATCAAGATGCCAAAAACCGTTCCGGAATAATTCGCATAGGAAGAGCCTGCGATCCCCAGCACCGTTGGAAAGATCGCGGCGATACTTAAACCAAGCAGGATAACAGCAACCGCCGCCACCGGCACCGACGGCGCAAGCAGCAGGAAGACCAAGCTTCCCGCAACGGCCAGAGCGCTCGCCAGAATCAAGGAAGCGCCGCTCGTCCGCAGTGTCGCCCGGCTCAAAATAACCCGGCCGATCATCAACGCTCCCCAGTAAGCGCCCAGTAGGTAAGAAGCGGTCTGCACACCTGCGCCTAAAGCTTTGGTGAGATAGGTCGTTAAGTAGCCCCCGATGATAAACTCATTTCCCGACTCAAAGAACAGCAGGAACGCGAAAGCCAGGACCAGCGGCTGCCGGAGGAAATGTAAAATCTCCGGGAAAGGGACTCCTTTGCGCTGCCTCGGCTCGGGAAAGGCGAGCGGGACACTCAGAAATGTTGTAACCAAGGTCAGTCCAATGGCAATCGATAAGATACTCGCGAATCCTATATTTCGCAGCAGCGAACCAATGGTGAATGGAATGAACAGGGCGCCGAAACCGAAGTAGACTCCGAGCATATTCAGCTCTGCGCTCTTCCTTCGCTCGTCTTTGTGGAGATCGGCGATCAGAGTGTTGGTCACCTGATTCAATGCGCCGCCGCCAATGCCCAAAAGCAGGAGGGCAACCACCAGGCCGCTGAACTGGCTTGCTTCGGCGATCAGTCCCAACGCTCCGGCCACAAACAAAGGGCCGATCACCAGCGGCGGTTTGTGTCCGAACCGGTCTATGGCTGGGCCTAGAGCGAGCGAGGTCACCAACATGGCGGCGTTCATCGCCAGAAACAGTTCTCCCGCCTGGGAGAGATCGAAATGGATGCGGCGCGCCAGCAGCGGAAGCACCGCGCCGAGCACAGCCATGACGATGCCGAAGCCGAACATGCCGGCATACGCGGCTCCGCTCAGCCAGCTGCGGTGGATTTTTTCGCTCACTGGCAGCCGCGCGAAAACAAGGCTCTTGTGAAGGATTCAAACACTTTTTGGTTATGGTTCTTCTCAATGCCGGGCACGTTGGGAGAAACAAAGGTTTCCGGTACGTGCCCTTTAGCTACCAAACGCTCGCCGGTCTCGGCAACCAGCGCCATAGCGACGAATACCGCGGCGATGGTCGATCCGGCCGCCACGTTTTCCGGCCGGCCGATATCCACCTGCGCGTCTTCAGGCGCTACGCAGTTATCGATAGCGATATCCGCGAGATCGGGCAGCTTCTTTCCACTTGAGTGCTTCGCTTGCGCAACTCTGGCGTTTGCGAGTGAGGAAACCGTAACGACGGTCAGCCCCCTGTTCTTCGCATACATGGCCGCTTCAATGGGAGCGGCGTTGAGACCGCCGTGCGAAAAGACCACCATGATGTCGCCCGGTTCTAGCGGATAGCTTTGCAGAAAGACTTCGATATAGCCTTCGCGCGTTTCGAGCCAGAGCAGCTCGCGCGCGCCTCCTGGCCCCACAACGTTCGTCCACATCAGGCGTGGATCGTAAAGCGGAAAAAATCCCACGAAGCTCCCATAGCGAGGAAAGATATCCATAACGGGAATGACCGAATGGCCGCTGCCGAATAAGTAGACCCGTTTGCCCTTCGCAATCGCCGAAGCCATTGCCCCGCCGGCCTTTTCAATTTGGCTCTTTTGTGCCGTATGGATATTCGCGAGAACTCCGGATATCTTTTCGTAGTATTTGGTAATAGACATAATTAAATTCCCAGCGCCAAGCGCGCCGCTCCGAGCAATCCTGCATCTTCTCCCAAGCCACTGATCTCGATGCGAACTTGCCGCGCAGCGACCGGCTGCGCCCATTCCTCCATGGTTTGCCTGATGATATCGACAAAGAGATCTGCGGCTTGCATCAATCCTCCGCCCAGGATGATCATCCGCGGATTGAGCAAGCTCACAATATTGGCGATGCCTAAGCCAAGGTATCGCGCCGCTTCGCGAAGAGAGTTTAGCGCGCGGGCATCGCCGTTTCGCGCCGCCGCTACCGCTTCCTCCGCCGTGGCCTTGCCGGCATGACGCGCCAAAGCAGGTCCGGCCGATTCCGCTTCCCAGCAACCCACTTCTTGGTAACGCTCTTTTCGCTCGGGGTTCAGTGCAAACCATCCCACGGCGCCGGCAATGTCCGAGGCGCCTCGTAGTAAGTGGCCTCCGGAGATGATTCCGGCGCCAATACCCGTGCCTACGGCAAGATAGACACAATCGCTCATGCCGCGCGCAACCCCCATCCACTGTTCGCCGAGAACATATCCCGCCCGGTCGCTATCGATGACAATCGGCATGCTCAGCCGCTTTTCGAGTTCCGCCCGCAGGGGTATCTGCCGATCGCCCCAAAGATTGGGGGCCCAAACGCAACCGCTATCGGCAAAATAAATGCCGGGAACGATCATACCTATCTTCCCGGCACAAGCGGCAGCTTCTCCCGCCTGACGAATCGCTTGCTCAATCTGATCGATGCCCGCGCGCGGCTCGCCGCCGACGGTCGTGATTTTCTTGCGATAAAGTATCTTTCCCAAGCCATCTACAACCGCACTGGCTAACTTAGTTCCACCCAAGTCGATTGCGATCGCACAGCCGTTCCCGTCCATGTCAGCTTTCGAGGCCAAATACCCAGATTTCGCCACCCGCCAGATTCTTACGGAAGACGGTTTGGCCGCTTTGAGTCTGGAAAGGAACGGCGCTCTCGTCCATTAGAAGGCTCGCCCGGCGTATCTGCCAGGGCAGCTTCAGTGAGACAGTGGCATCGGCTGATTTTTTCGAGTGGTTGAAGACGAACACAGTCTGCTGGCTGCTGCTTACGAGACGGCGAACTTCTAGCTCCGATGCGCCAGAGCCGGAAACGGTAACCTCCGGCGATACGCCGGCGGCTTTAGCCAGTGAGAGAAAGAATTCCTTGTTGGAGTCGCCGGGATCTCTATGGTAAGCGAGCGCGGCGAAAGATCCGATCAGGATCGCCTTTCCGCTGCCGAACGCGTGCTCCACAATCGCCGGTGCGCCGTTGCCGAAACGCCCCAGCACGCGCGCGCCGCCGAGCGGCTCCAATTCTTCGGCATAAGCGTCGCCGGTTACGCTTCGGCCGTTTTCCAGTGTCATCCGCGGCTGAGCATCCGGCCGGATGAGCTTCTCTTTTGCGCCGAACACCTGATCCAGTCCGAAGCCGGGAATCACCTCGCTCGCAAAGCCGCGTTCGTCATTCCAGGCCAGCCGCGCTTCCGCTACCGCCGTCCCGCCATTGCGGACATAACGCTGCACTCCTTCTGCAACGTTTTTCGACAGCATGACCGGATAGGGCAGAAACAGGATCTTATATGGACCAAGCTTGTCCTTGACAACATCGCCGGTGTGTACAAAATCGACCGGAATCTGCTGTTCGAAAAAGGCGCGATGAAACCCCATGAGCGAATCGCGTTCGGCGTTTCCGAGCTTCGAAAGCGACGACTGCGTGCCGCCCACCATATACGAGAGCCGGTTATACAGGATGGCCACTTCCGCACGAGCAGGCTGTGCGCCGAGCAGATCCGAGGCGTGCCGCCCGATCGCCTTGGCCACTTTCCCCGCCGCGCGGGCGCGAGGAGTAATGGCGCCATCCAGATTGATCAATCCGTAGCCGTTCGACTCGAATCCGGAGCTCATCGGATACCAGGCATAAATGGCAAACTCGCGCGCTCCGTGCGAAACCGCCTGCCAGATCCAGAACTCTTCGTCATGCGAAGTCACCGGCTCAGCGATCCTCAAGCCGGTGGCGCCTTGGCCCGCTTGCAGCTCGCCGATCCAAAAACCTTTGCCAAAGCTGTGTCCGGCCGATCGCGTGAAATCGAGTCCCGCGGCCAGCATTTGATAGGGCCATGGACGCACCGACTCGGAATGCTTGGGATAAAGCGAGGTGCCATAGAAATCGGCCGTAGCCGACATCTTCCAATCGTCCGGCTGGCCATAACCATC
>JBOGMI010001086.1:0-2044 GCA_050746645.1 Bryobacteraceae bacterium
CATCACCCGCCGAGAAGATGCCCGGAACAGAGGTCATGAAGGTCTTGTCCGACTTCACGTTGCCGCGTGCGTCGAGTTCGAGCGATAACTGGCTGAGTATGCCCCCGCGAATTGGACCTAGAAATCCGATGGCGAGCAAGATCAGATCGGCGTCCAGATAAAAGTCGCTGTCCGGAATACGCTCGAAGGCCGGATCGACGCGCACGCAATGCAGCTTATTCACGTTGCCTTCTTCGTCACCGCTGAAATGCGTGGTGAGCACGCTCCATTCGCGCACACCACCTTCTTCATGAGCGGCTTCCACGCGCAACTGTAACGGCCAGAGAGGCCAAGGCGTGCTCTCGTCCCGCTTTTCGGGAGGCAAAGGCGTAATTTGCAGTAAGTGGACCGAGGCGGCCCTCTGGCGATGTGCCGTCCCCAGGCAATCGGCGCCGGTGTCGCCGCCGCCGATGATCACTACATGCTTACCCGCCGCCAGAATTTCCTCTTCTGCTGGGATGCGACCGCCTGCGACACGCTTGTTCTGCTGCCTCAAGTAGTCCATTGCAAAATGGATGCCCTTCAGCTCGCGGCCGGGAATCGGGAGGTTACGCGGCTGCTGTGCGCCCAGGGCAAGCAGCGCAGCGTCGAATTCGCGCTTCAACGTTTCGCCATCACGATCGACGCCCAAATGCACGCCGGTGCGGAATTCGATGCCTTCGGCTGCAAGCTGAGTCAGCCTGCGCTCGATCACGCTTTTATCCAGCTTGAAATCGGGGATGCCGTAGCGGAGCAGGCCACCGATCCGGTCTTCTTTCTCAAATACCGTGACCGAGTGGCCGGCGCGATTCAACTGCTGTGCGGCGGCAAGACCGGAAGGCCCCGAACCGACGATCGCTACGCGCTTGTCGGTACGCCGGTGCGGCGGCTCCGGCAGGACCCAGCCTTCGTCAAATCCACGATCGATGATTCGCTGTTCGATGGCCTTGATCGTGACCGGATCGTCATTGATGCCGAGCACACAGGAAGCTTCGCAGGGCGCCGGGCAGATGCGGCCGGTAAACTCCGGGAAATTATTGGTCGACTGCAGCATCCGCAGCGCCTCCTGCCAGCGGCCCTTATAAACAAGATCGTTCCAATCGGGAATCAGATTGTTCACCGGGCATCCGGTATGGCAGAAAGGGACGCCGCAATCCATACAGCGCGCGGCCTGTTCCCGCGTCTTCTCGGCCGGGAACTCGCGGTAGACCTCGAACCAGTCGTTGACGCGCTCGAGCACAGGACGGCGCTGAGGCGCTTCGCGCGTGTATTCCAGGAATCCGGTTAGCTTGCCCAAGTGTTTACCTCGCGCTCACGGTGGGGCGGACGATCGTTTTTTGTCGTCCGCCAGCTAGATCCGGGCTGACGGACGACAAACGGCGATCATCCGTCCTACTCACGCCCAGCACGCGCTTATATTCGTGCGGAAATACTTTGACGAAGTGCTGCGGCATCTGGTCCCATTTATCCAGAATTCGGCGGCCGAGCGGGCTGCCGGTAAAGGCGACATGGTTGCGAATCAGCTTTTCGAGCAGCATAAGGTCGTCGCGCTCGAACAGCGGTTCGAGATCGATGCCCGCGCGGTTGGCGCGCACACGAACGAACTCGCCCGTGGGATCGAACACGTAAGCGATGCCGCCGCTCATGCCGGCGCCGAAATTGCGCCCGGTGCGGCCGAGAATGACGACGGTTCCGTTGGTCATGTATTCGCAGCCGTGATCGCCGACGCCTTCGACCACGGCGGTGGCGCCGGAATTGCGCACCGCAAAGCGCTCGCCGGCCATGCCGTTGAAATAAGCTTCTCCGGAGGTCGCGCCGTAAAGCACAGTGTTGCCGATCAGGATGTTCTCTTCGGGAGGGAAGGTGACCCCTTTCGGCGGATAGACAATCAGCCTGCCGCCCGAAAGCCCTTTGCCCACGTAATCGTTGGCATCGCCTTCAAGCGCCAGCGTGACGCCTTTTGAAAGAAACGCGCCAAAGCTCTGGCCGGCCGATCCATTCAAGGCAACCCGGATCGTATCGTCGG
>JBOGMI010001087.1:0-11641 GCA_050746645.1 Bryobacteraceae bacterium
GTGGAGGATTGCGCTTCTTCTCCGGCCTCTTCCGAGGCTTCCGCACTCCGTTCTCCGGCGTCCGTTTCGCCTTCCACCGGCGCTTCTATCTTTTCGGCTGCATCTTCTTCGACCGGGGTTTCCGGCGAGGCCTCCGCGACAGTCTCGATCACCTCCGCCGGAACCGTCTCCTCTTCCACCACTGGCGTTTCAAACTGCAGGTAGTAGGCGTTCACGGCCGCCTGAATCTGCTCCACCAGTTCGACCCCAATTTCCGGGATCGCTTCAAGTTCTTCCGGGGTCATGGCGCCGAGCCTCTCCACGGTCGGAATGCCCGCTTCGAGCAGTTTCTCCGCGATCGCCTCAGCCAAGCCGTGATCGATCAGCACCGAAACGGGCGCCCCCGGCACAACCAGCGCGGCCATCGCGGTTTCCACTTCCTGCCGCTTCTCTTCCTCGCTCTTGATGTCGATCTTCCAGCCGAGCAGCTTCGCCGCCAGCCGCACATTCTGGCCCTTCTTCCCGATCGCGAGAGAAAGCTGCGTGTCGTCGACGATCACTTCCATGTGCTTCTCGGCTCCCTCGACGATGGCGACGCGAGAGATCTTAGCTGGGCTGAGGGCGTGCGTCGCAAAGGCGACCGAGTCGTCGGAATACTCGATGATGTCGATCTTTTCGCCGCGCAGCTCGCGGATGATCGACTGCACGCGCATGCCTTTCATGCCCACGCAAGCGCCGACGCTATCGACGTCGCGGTCGCGGCTGGAGACGGCGATCTTAGTGCGCTCGCCGGCTTCGCGGGCACAGGCCTTGATGGCCACCGTGCCATCGTAGATTTCGGGCACCTCCTGCTCGAACAGACGCATGACCAGCTCCGGCGCGGCGCGCGAGACGACGACGCCCGGACTCTTGCCGCCGCGCTCGACGCCTTTGATGACGCAGCGCACGCGGTCGCCGACGCTGAATACCTCCACGCGGGACTGCTCCTTTTTCGGCAGACGCGCTTCGGTTTTGCCCATTTCGACGATGTAGTCCTGCAGCTCCGTGCGCTTGACAGCGCAATTGACCAGCTCGCCCTGGCGACCCTGAAATTCGGAGAAGACGCTATCGCGCTCGGCCTCGCGTACTTTTTGCAGGATCACCTGCTTGGCGGTCTGCGCCGAAATGCGGCCCAGCACATCGGTAGGCTTGAACTCGCGAATCTCGGCGCCCATTGCGGCACTGGGATCGATCTTGCGGGCGGCCGAGAGAGTAATCTGGCGCAGCGGATCCTCCACCGCTTCCACCACCTGCTTCAGGCTATAGATCTGTATATTTCCGGTGTTCTCGTCGAGATCGGCCAGCAGGTCTTCCTGCGAGCGGAAATGCTTGCGCGCCGCCGCGAGCATCGCATCCTTAACCGCATCCAGCACAATCTGCGGATCGATGCCCTTTTCCTTGCTTAAAATCTCAATGGACTGGTAGATAGAAGCCACTGTCAATACCTCAAAAACTGAATCTGGATCTTAAAGCGCGTGCAGCGACCGGCGCGTTACCACTCGAACTTCAGGTTCGCCTTTTGAACCTGCGCGAGCGGGATTTGCAACAGCCGTCCCGGCGGAGTTTCAAGCGTCAGGATTTCTTGATCGAAGTCCTCCAGCCGCCCTTCGAGCCGGGTCTCGCCGGCGGCTGGCTCTCGCAAGGTGAGCCGGATCTTTTGCCCGACGACGCGCTCGAAATCGCGCGGCTTCGATAATTTCCGCTCGACGCCGGGCGAACTTACTTCGAGCGTGTAGCTGTTTCCGGGAATGGCGTCCTCGTCGTCCAGCAGCTTGCCCAAGCGCTGCGAGATCAGCTCGCAATCGGCGTGGGTCACGCCGCCAGGCTTGTCGATGTAAACGCGCACCAGACGAGCTTTACCGCCGCCGCGCAGTTCGGCTTCGGCGATTTCGATGCCCGTGCCTTTCGCGGCCTGCTCGCTCAATCCGGCGATCCTTTCCACCAATCCGGCTGTTTCTGCTGACGGCATTTTCAATCCGGAGGGCAATAAAAAAGTGGGCATTTCGCCCACTCTTTGGTCTTAACCCTACAGTCCTATTAGAGCACTCTTAACCCCCGGGGCGCAAACAGGTAAAGCTTCCGGGAGTGGCGCCTGCGGGCTCTGGTGCCGCGCGCCGCCCGATTTTGCGGTTCGAACCCAATTTGGCGGCGGTAAAGTGCTTGTAATCAGAGAGATCGTGCCTGCGACCTTGAGGTGCGACCGGGCCTATTCCCCCGGCAGCGTAAAGAAAAAACTCGACCCCACCCCGGGTTGCGATTCCACCCAAATTCTCCCCCCGGCGCGCGACACGATCTTTCGGCACGTCGCAAGACCAATGCCGCTCCCCGCGATGTCCGCCCCGTGGCAGCGTTGGAACGGCTGGAAAATACGCTCGAACCAGTCCTTCTCAATGCCCATGCCGTTGTCGCGCACCGCGATCCGCCACATCGAGTCCTCGTGCACCGCGCCGATGTGGATCTCCGGCGGCACATCCGGCCGCCTGTACTTCAAGGAATTGGAAAGCAGGTTTTGAAAAAGCTGTGCCAGGGCCTGGGGGTCGATATACAGCCGCGGCAGCGGATCGTGCGAGATGGCGGAGCCGGATAGTTTGATGTCCTTCCGAAGATCGTCCATGGCGTAGGCGAGCGCTTCCTCGGCATCCGTGAACTCGGCGCTGGCTATGGCGCTGGTCCCCACGCGGGCGTGCGCCAGCACCGCTTCCACCAAATCTCCCATTCTCTCCAGGCTCTGCGAAATCTGTTGCACCAGGTCTTTTCCGGCGGCGTCCAACTGCGTGCTGTGCCGCATTCTCAGCGAATCCACCAGCCAGCGCGTGCTCGTAATCGGCGCGCTCAAATCGTGTGAAGCGATTCGCGCAAACTCTTCCAGCTCCTCGTTGGAACGTTCCAATTCGCACGCCATAGCTTCCAGCCTTTCGTTGGCGCCCCGAAGGCTGCTTTCCGCATAGTGCCGCTTCGCGATATCCCGGAGGACTTTGCCGAACCCCACCAGCTTTCCCGCACGCCGAAGCGCAACGGTCACTCCCTCCACCAGAATCCGATTCCCGCTCTTGTCGACCAGCCAGCGCGTGTCTGATGCTCTGCCGCTGTTGGCTGCTTCCTTCAGCTCGCGCTGCCCAACCCCTTTCGCCCTGTCCGCCGGAGGCAGCAGGATGTCGAATTCCTTCCCAACAAACTCGTCCGGGCCATAGCCGAAACACGAGCGCACGCCTGGATGCCAGGAGGCAAAGAGGCCGTCCACGCCCACCAGAACGATGACGAATTCGTTCAGTTCGGAAACGAGCAGCTCCAGCAGATCGCTCGTACTCCATTGGCTCTCTTGTGCCATGCCAGTTATAGATGCTTATCGGAAGATTTCGTTTACCACCCGGATTAGCGGCTCTCCCTCTCTAAAGATGACCTCGCTGACGGAGCCGGGCGCCACCTCTAGCCGCAAAATGTGATCGAGAGGCGCTCCCAGAAAAAGCAGTAACAGCGAGCGGATGACATCTCCATGCGTGACCACCGCCACCGTGCCCTCCTTTTGTGCGCGGCACATCCGGTCCAGAGCGCCCCAGCTTCGGCGTTGTACATTGAGCAGCGATTCGCCTCCCGAAGGCGCGTGCAGCGAACGCACGCGGTTGTAGCGCTTCCATTCCTCCGTATTCCGCAATTCCTCCATCGTCTTGCCCATCCACTCGCCCACGTCCAGTTCGTTGAAAGCTGCTTCCGTGATAACGTCCAGGTTTTGCGGTTCGGCGACGATCTTTGCTGTCTCCAGCGCGCGCTCCAGAGGACTGGAGACGACTTGATTCAACCGATAGCGTTCCCGGATCGCGCGCGCCGCCGCTTCCGCCTGCCGCTTTCCCTCTTCGTTCAGATGCACGCCCGGCATCCGGCCATAAACAACGCGGCCCATTACATCCACATTGCCGTGGCGCATGAGTAGAATACGAATCATAAGAGATCTCCATTGCCAAACGCACTCACAACCGGTGAAATTGAAAAACGCATTGTTGAGTTAGGTCCGTGGTTCCATAACATCGCTTTGTCGGGGGTGCAAACAGCCCCCCATCACTTTCTCGGCGATTATCCTTCTTCTAAGTGGAAGAACTTCGAGGATGCCGTGCCGCGGGATCTGAGTGGAATGAGCGTGCTCGACATCGGCTGCAATGCGGGATTTTACTCCATCGCCATGAAGCGCCGCGGCGCGCGCCGTGTGCTCGGCATCGATCACGACGAACAGTATCTCCGCCAGGCCCGCTTTGCCGCGCAAGTCCTCGATCTCGATATCTCGTTCCGGCTCATGTCGGTGTACGAAGTCGCCGCGCTTCAAGAGCGCTTCGATCTGGTGTTATTCATGGGCGTTCTGTACCATCTGCGCTATCCTCTGCTTGCGCTCGATCTGCTGCGCCAGTATGTGGTCAAAGATTGGTTTATCTTTCAATCGATGCTGCGAGGCAGCCGCACCGCGCCTCGCCTTGCGGACGACTATGAGTTTTGGGAGCGCAATATCTTCGAGACGCCCGGCTTTCCCAAACTGCACTTCGTCGAAAACAGTTATTCGCAAGACCCCACAAACTGGTGGATTCCGAACCGCGCCTGCGCCGAAGCCATGCTGCGCAGCGCCGGCTTCGAAATGACAAGCATGCCCGAACCGGAAGTCTTCGTCTGCCGCTGTAATCGCGACGCGGTCCTGCACAGCCTTCCCCTGTAATTCCATGCGCCTGAAACCGAGCCGGAAGCGTAAGCGCCCTTGCAGCGTGGGGCCAGCCATTCTTGGATGCCGCCGCCTTTCAGGCGGCGTCGAACGGACGCTCAACTCATGATCGAAGCCATTATGCTCTGGAACGAGCCCAATAATCTCTCGCATTGGGATTTCGAGATCGATTCCGACTGGTCCATCTACGCCGAAATGGTCAAACTCGCCGCCGCGGCGGTCGAAGCCGAAAATGCCCGTCTCACGCGCGTGCTCGGCGGCATCTCGCCGATCGATCCGAATTTCATTGTGCGCATGCGGGATCTCGGTGTTTTGGACCGCGTCGATGCCATCGCCTTGCACGGGTTTCCGCTCGATTGGAACCACTGGGCCATCCACGAGTGGCCGGAAAAACTCGCCGAAGTCGAATCCGTCACCAGCAAGCCGGTTTGGGTTTCCGAAGTGGGCGCATCCTCGTTCGGCGCCGAAGAAGTGCAGGAGTTCGGCCTCACTACCACGGCCGCGCTGCTGCTGCCGCGGCTTTCGCATGTCTATTGGTATAGCCTTTTCGATCTGCCCAAAGCCTGGCCCGCCACTACCCGCCATCGGGAGAGCGAAGGATCTTCTTACTACCGCCATTTCTACATGGGCCTGTTTCGCGAAGACGGCCGGCCGAAACTGGCGGCGCGGCGTTTTTCCACCTACGCCCCCGCTCTCGGCATCTGCCAGTGGTTTCATTTCGAGGACCACAGGCTCGAATCCGCCGTCGCCATCTTGCGCGATCTCGGCGTTAAAAAACTGCGCACCGGGTTGAGCTGGGCCGATTTCGACCGCCCCAACGCGCAGGAATGGTTCGACCGTCAGATGCGTTTGCTCGAACCGTTCGAGCTGACCGTCACCTTCTGTTTCACGCCGGAACGCTGTGGTTTGCGTCCGCACCATACCAGCCCTCCTCGCCATCCTGCCGAATTCGCGGAATTCTGCACTGCCATGATCCGCCGCTACGCTGCGTAAGTACTTCTACCGGATCGAACTCGCAAACTACTAGCCATAGAAACAAACAAAACGTACAAAGCTTCTTATGTGAGAAGAGGAGAAGTACTGCCATTTATGCGGTGATCTGCAAATTCCGCAAAAGGATCAAAACAAAAATGAAGAGAACCGTTCTGATCACGGGTGGTGCGGGCTTTATCGGCTCTCACGTTGCGGCGGAGCTGCTCCGGAGCGGCTATCACGTGCGTGTTCTGGACAGCCTGGTCACGCAGGTGCATGGCGAAACGCCCGGACGCCCGCCTTATCTCAGCAAGGAGGCCGAATTTATCCTCGGCGATGTGCGCAATCCGGAAATTGTCGACGTCGCCCTTGCGGGAGTCGAGGCGGTTTATCACTTCGTCGCGCTGGTTGGGGTCGGCCAAAGCATGTATCAAATTGCCGAATATACCAGCGTGAATAATTTGGGGACCGCGCTGCTCTTAGAGCGCCTAGTAAAATCGCGGGTGCATAAATTGATTGTTGCGTCCAGTATGAGTATTTACGGGGAAGGGCGCTATGTTACACCCGACGGCATGGCCTATGATTCGGCGAACCGCGCCGCTGCACAGCTTAAGGCCCACGAATGGGAAATCTCCACGCCCGAGGGACTTCCGCTCGAGCCGGTAGCGACTCCCGAAGCCAAACAGCCCTCGTTAGCTTCCGTATACGCGCTGTCTAAGTACGATCAGGAGCAAATGTGCCTTATGGTGGGCAGGGCATATGGATTGCCGACGGTGGCGCTTCGGTTTTTCAACGCCTATGGTCCTTACCAGTCCCTCTCTAATCCGTATACCGGGGTTCTTGCGATCTTTGCCTCGCGTCTGCTGAATCGCAAGCGCCCTATCATCTTCGAGGACGGATGCCAGCTTCGCGATTTCGTGAGCGTTTACGATGTCGCCCAGGCTTGCCGTCTGGCGCTCGAAGTGGATGCCGCGCAAAATCTTGTCTTCAACGTTGGCAGCGGCCGGAGCATCTCGGTAACGGAAGTCGCCGCGCAGCTCGCTCGCGTTCTCGGCAAGAGGATCGATCCGAAAATCACCGGCAACTACCGCGTCGGCGACATCCGCCATTGTTTCCCCGATATCGGGCTCGCGCGCCGCGTGCTCGGTTACAAGCCGGCCGTTACGCTTGAGCGCGGGATGTGCGATCTGGCGGAATGGCTGGAGCGCCAGACCGCGCGCGACCGCTTCAGCGAGATGCACGCCGAACTCGCCGCTCGCGGGTTGGTCGTTTAAAGGAGCATCTTGTGCAGGATCGCTACATACTCATCACCGGGGGCGCGGGGTTCATTGGGACCAACGTCGCCCGTTCCTATTTAGAAGAGGACCGCCCCGTCCACATCTTCGATAACCTGAGCCGCCCCGGCGTCGAACGCAATTTGCGCGAGCTTCAAGACGCTTACCCCGGCCGCGTGCGCTTCACGTGCGGCGATACGTGGAATCGCGCCGAAGTGGAGAAAGCCGTAAGCACCGCCGCCGCAATTTATCATTTCGCGGCCCAGGTCGCCGTCACTACCAGCCTCCAAAACCCCTTAGCCGATCTCGAAACCAATCTGCTCGGCACGCTTCACATACTGGAGGCGATGCGAAAATATGGCCGAAATTCACTGCTGTTCACATCGACCAATAAGGTCTATGGGCGGCTGCGCGGCATCGAGTTATGCGAAACCGAATCGCGCTACGAGCCGGCGGATGCGGCGATCGCCTGCCGCGGCGCTTCCGAACGCGAGCCGCTCGAATTTCTCTCGCCCTACGGCTGCTCCAAAGGCAGCGCCGATCAATACGTGCTCGACTATGCGCACTCGTTCGGAATCCGCGCGGCGGTTTTCCGCATGAGCTGTATCTATGGACCGTATCAGCTCGGCTCGGAAGATCAGGGCTGGGTCGCGCATTTTCTCCGCCAGGCCATGAAAGCGGAGCCGGTCACCATTTACGGCGATGGCAAGCAGGTTCGCGATCTGTTGTTTGTCGAGGATCTGGTTCGCGCCATGCGTCTGGCGCAAGCACAAATGGAGCGCATCTCCGGTCAGGCCTTCAATCTTGGCGGCGGCCCCGAAAACAGCGCCAGCCTTTTGGAAATCTTACGCGAGATTGAGGACTTGACCGAAACCCCGGTTTCGATTGAATGGGGCGCGGAGCGTCTCGCCGACCAGCATTGGTACGTGGCCGATACTTCGAAAGTCCGCCGCGCCCTCGGCTGGCGGCCCAAGGTTGGTATTCGCGAAGGTATTCGCGCGCTCCACCATTGGTATCTCCAGCGGCCTTCGCTCGCCGCGCAAACTCAAGTTCAGGTGGCCTGATGCGTTTTGCTCTTGTAAATCCCTCCTGGAATTTCGACGGCAGCATTTATTTCGGATGCCGCGAACCGCATTTACCGCTCGAATTCGGCTATGCCAAAGCGCTGCTCGAACAGAATGGGCACGAGGTGCTGCTGATCGATGGCGGCAGCGACATTGTGGATCGCGTGCGTTCTTTCCAGCCGGATATCGTCGCTATAACTACCGCGCCCACTTATCTCTTCTGGCGCTGTCCGCCGCCCGAGCTGCGCGTGCCGCAATTACTGTTCCAACAATTGCGCGAGCTTCCGGCAAAACTCGTCGCTGTAGGTCCTCACGGTTCCACCACGCCCCGTGCCGCGTTGCGCAAATTGGGAGCCGATGCCGCCGTCCTCGGCGAGTGCGAAGAAATTCTTTTGCAGCTTGCGGAAAATTGGGACACCGCCGCCTCCATTGCCTATAACGAAGCGGGCCGTGTTGTGATCCGCGGCCCCAATCGGGCGGCGGAGATGAAACGCCTTCCGCCGTTGCGCTGGCCGGATGAAATCGTCGCCCGGCACGAGCATCATCATCATCGGTTCGATGTCGAGCCAACCGGCCCGGGTGCGGAGATGGAAGCGTCCCGCGGCTGTCCGTATCACTGCACCTTCTGCGCCAAGGATAATTTTCGGAATAACTACCGGAAGAGGCCGCTGGAAACAATCCTTCGGGAACTTGACGACTTTCTCGAGCAGGGAGTCGAATACATTTACTTCATCGATGAGATTTTTCTGCCCGATCAGGCTCTCCTGCGCGCCCTTGCAGAGCGCAGCGTGAAGATCGGTGTGCAGACCCGCATCGACTTATGGAACGAAGATGCCATTCGCGCGCTAGCCCGCGCCGGCTGCGTGTCCATAGAAGCGGGCGTCGAAAGCATCACCGAATCCGGCCGCGCCTACCTGGATAAAAAATGTAAGTTATCCACGGACCAACTGACCGACCGGCTGATCTTAGCCAAACAACTGATTTCTTTCGTCCAAGGCAACTTACTCGCGATGAGCGAAGACGACGCCGAAGCGGTGGAATACTGGCGCGAGCGCTTGCACCGTTACGGCGTCTGGGCGAACAAGCCGGTACCGCTGTTTCCTTACCCCGGCTCGCCCGAATACACGCGCCTCTGGGGCGCGCCGGACGATTTCGCCTGGGACCGCGCGCACGAATTCTATCTGCACGGCTTCGACAAATTCAGCGACGTGCAGGAACAGCGCCCGCAATCGCTCGTCGAGCTGGAAACGTCGAGATGACGCCAACATACCGAAACGGAGCCGGGAGCGTAAGGGACCTGAAGCTCTCAGCTTTCAGCGGTCAGCTATCAGCTAACAAACCGACTCGTATCCTCATCACTACTGATGCCGTCGGCGGCGTCTGGCGCTACACGCTGGATCTCGCGGCAGGACTGGCGCGCCAGGGCGTCGAAGTGGCGATCGCCTCTCTTGGCCCGCGCCCTTCGCCTGAACAAAGACGGCAGGTCTGGCGCATTCCCGGCGCCGCGCTGCAGGAAAGCGATTTCGCGCTCGAATGGATGCCGAATCCCTGGCGCCAGGTGGATGCCGCAGGCGAATGGCTGCTCGGCTTGGAGTCCGAATTTTCTCCCGATTTGATCCATCTGAACGGCTACGCTCACGCGGCGTTGTCATGGTCCCGCCCGGTTCTCGTGATGGCGCATTCGTGCGTCTGCTCCTGGTGGCGGGCCGTCCATGGCTGCTCGCCGGGCGGGGAGTGGGAAGAGTATCGGCGCCGCGTCGCGCGCGGTTTGCATGCCTGCGATGCGGTCGCCGCGCCTTCCGCTTTCATGGCGTATGCGCTTGAGCGCGAGCATGGCGTCTCCGCGGACAAGGTTCACGTGATCTACAATTTCAGCCGCGCCCGCCCTTGCGCCGCCAAAGTCAAGCAGCCGTTTTTCCTGGCCGCCGGCCGGGCTTCGGATGCTGCTAAGAATTTTCAGCTCCTCGACGGCATCGCCGGTCGCCTTTGCTGGCCAATGAGAATTGCCGCGACGCTGAGCTATGCGGAGTTGCAGCGCGAAATGGCTTGCGCCGCTGTGTTCGTGCATCCGGCTCTCTACGAACCGTTCGGCCTGTCGGTGTTGGAGGCGGCGCGCCATCGCTGTGCGCTGGTTCTCGCGGATATTCCCAGCCTGCGCGAGCTTTGGGATCACGCGGCGCTGTTCGTCGATCCCCGCGACGAAGACCGCTGGATTTTCGAGTTGAACCGGCTCAGCAGTAATCGGCGGGCTTGCGATAGCCTTGCCCCCCTCGCATATTCCCGCGCCTCTGAATATGGTGCGGCCTCGGCAATGCGCCAATACCTGTCTCTCTACTCCACCCTTCTTTCCGAGCCGCGACGGGGCGCCCTCCGGGCCGGGGAGCGGACTCGCGCAGGGAGTCGCCGTATGATCATCGCGCTGTTCTACCATTCGCTGGTTTCCGACTGGAACCACGGCAACGCGCACTTCCTGCGCGGCATCGCTTCCGAACTGCTGGCGCGGGGCCACCAGGTCCGCATCTTCGAGCCGCGCGATGGCTGGAGCCGCGCGAATCTCGTCCGTCATCGCGGCGAAGAGGCCATTGCTCGCTTTGAGCGCGCTTTTCCGAAGCTTTCGAGCATCACTTATGTGCCGGGAATGTTCGATTTCGATCTTGCGCTCGACGGGGCCGATCTGATCCTTGCCCACGAATGGAACTCGCCCGATCTCATCGCCGCGCTAGGCCAATACCGCCGCCGCAATCCGAACGTTCGCCTGTTGCTTCACGATACGCACCATCGCGCGCTTACCGCGGAACAGGAACTCGCCCGCTTCGCGTTGTCCGATTACGATGGCGTCCTGGCCTATGGCGCTTCCTTAAAAGAAGCCTACGAGCGCATCGGCTGGGGCCGCCAGGTCCATGTTTGGCATGAAGCCGCCGATATCCGCACCTTCTATCCGCGCGCGAGCGAAACCAAAGCCGGCGATCTCGTCTGGATCGGCAACTGGGGCGACGAAGAACGTTCCGAGGAGCTGCGCAATTTCTTCATCTGTCCGGTGCAGAGGCGCCGCTGGAGCGCTCGCGTCTACGGTGTCCGCTATCCGCAAGCAGCGCTGGACGAACTGAACGCCGCTTCCATCGGCTATGGCGGCTGGCTTCCGAATTTCGAAGTTCCCCAGGTCTTCGCACAGTACAAAGCTACGGTTCATATCCCGCGCCGCCCCTACACCGAGCGCTTGCCGGGCATCCCCACCATCCGCCCATTCGAGGCGCTTGCTTGCGGCATTCCGCTTGTTTCCGCACCTTGGTGCGACAGCGAAAATCTCTTTCGCGTGAATACAGATTTCTTGATGGCGCGAAATGCCGAGGAAATGGAGGATCTGCTCGCCGCTGTTCTGAACGATCCCTCTCTCGCTCGCAGTCTCGCACACAGCGGTCTTGAAACTATTCGCAGCCGCCACACTTGCGCGCATCGCGTGGACGAGCTTCTCGAGATCTACGCGGCAATCGACCCTGCAAACCGAGCAGGAAGCGTAAGCGCCCAGACCGCGGAGGCACTTGTATGAAAATCGCCTTTTGGGGTTCCAGCCTGGTCTCGGCTTACTGGAACGGCGCCGCGACTTACTATCGCGG
>JBOGMI010001088.1:0-3138 GCA_050746645.1 Bryobacteraceae bacterium
GTGGCGTACGCGCTCTTGCGTGCGGGCGCCCTCTGGGCAGTATCGAGACTCGTCTCGACGCCTGCCTTTGGTTGCAGGCTGGTTGGTTTTTCGACCCTGCCGTTTGACAAACCACAAAAACGATCCTCTGTCAAACGGGCAGCGTGTGTAACAATTTAGCGGATACGCTCATGAATCGGTGGTGGATTGCCCTGTGGGGCGACGTGCAGTTTTGGGTCCTGCTGGCGGTGCTGATTATCGGGATCTTGCTGCTAGGGTTTGTGGCATGAAAACCAGGGAAAAGGCCGTGCGTGCCGCGACCGGTGCGGCGTTTGACGAACACGCCCGCCAGCGCCAGCTTCACAGATTGGGAGTTTTTTGCGGCATCGCTGCGGCGCTTTGGCTGGCTGGAGCGGAAGCGCCCACAAAACTGGTCACGGTCTCGGTTTCGCCCTTCATTATCTCGTTCATGATGGTGCTAGGCGCATTTATCTCCCGCTGGAGCCTGCCGGCGTTGGTGCGCGGCACGCGGGATACCTTCGCGGATACAAAGTACGTTCCCCATTTGGTCGTGTGGGGCGTGATGGCGGGGTGCTTGTGGGCGATCGGGAACACGCTGACGGTCTTCGCGGTGAAAGATATCGGACTGAGCCTGGCTTTTCCGCTGTGGAACTCGAACAGCCTGATCGGCATTGTCTGGGGCACGGTCCTGTTCAAGGAACTGCACGGGGCGGCTTGGCTGCGGAAGCTGGGAGTGGTCGGCGGAGCTGTCGCGATCTTCCTGGGAGCCGTGGTGATCTCGGTGGTCTCCACTTCTTCGGCGGCGGGGCATGCAGACGCACTCCGCGGCATCTCGGCAGCGCTGGGAGCGGGGCTCATGTTCGGATCGATGTACATCTCCTACCGAAAGGCTTACATCACCGGGATGAACCCCCTGACATTTCTCACGTTTTTTACTTTTGGGGAGATTGTGACCGCCGCCATCATAGCAATCGTGTTTCTTGGCGGCGCGGGACCGTTCTGGCATCAGTTGATGGCCGACCGAAGCATCCTATTCTGGCCGCTGCTGGGCGGATTTATGTGGGTGATCGGCGATCTGTTTCAGAACTATGCTACGAAATACGTGGGCATCAGCCGCGGAATTCCGCTTTCTAACACAAATCAGCTCTGGGGGCTGCTGTGGGCCATATTCGTGTTCGGCGAGCTGCACGGGCTGACCAGCGGCGTTTACATGGAAGTCATCGGCGGATCGGCTCTGATGGTAGCGGGAGCGGCGGTGATCGCTTTCTCGTCGGCCTCAGGCGGCGAATACGAGAGTTGGAAACAAGCCGCGCAGCGGGAGACCGAGCGCTACCGGATCGACCCGGAATATGTGTCGACGCGGATGGAGGGCCGTGAACTTCCAGCCGCACGCGCCGGCAGAAGCTGGTTCGATTGGCTGATTATCGCCGTAGCCACGCTGATATTCGTCGCGCTGGGCGCAATGGCCGGAGTGCCGCACATGCATATCCAGATGACCTGGCTTGCTGCATTAATTGGACTAACCGTGGTCTTTTTGCTGGCTGCGGGCTGGGCGTTATGGAAAGTTACTAAGTTCAGCTAATAGCCAATAGCTAATAGCTAATAGCTGTTAGCTAATAGCTGTTAGCTGTTAGCTTTCAGTTTGATTCGGTCTGATCGGCGTCGCGGCGCCGGCTCCCGCTACAGTCGTCCATTCGCGGACGTACCAGCGTGTGATCAACCCGTTTTTTACATACGGATCGGCTTGAGCGAACTTTTTGGCGACTTCGGGGGAATCGCCCTGGAAGAAAAGAACAGCGCCGTCCACCGGATTCGCGAAAGCGCCGCCCAGCATCATCTCGCCGCGGTCGCAGGCCTCCCAGGCAAGTTTCAGGTGTTGGTTTCGGTAGCGCGTGCGCCTTGCGGCGTAATCGTCAACAACTTCGTAAAAGAGTAAGTAGTGCATCAGGATTCCGTGCCGATGGTCAGGAGTAACTCGTGCGCCTCCACGCTGTCGCGGGGCTTTACGCGAATATCGGTGACGGTCCCCGAAACCGGCGCGTAGATGGTGGTCTGCATTTTCATGGCTTCCATGGCGAGCAGGCGGTCGCCTTTCTTCACCTTTTCGCCGGAGGTGACGTGGAGTGTCGTGACGGCGCCCGGAATCGGAGCGCCCACTTCGCCCGGATGCGCCGGATCGGCCTTGCGCCGCGCGCTGACCGCCTGCTTGACGGAGCGGTCGCGGATCTCCACCTCACGCGGCTGGCCGTTCAATTCAAAGAACACCGTGCGCATACCGTCAGGTCTCGCTTCCCCTACCGTGAGCAGCCGAATCACCAGCGTTTTCCCCGGTTCGAGGTCAATGGTTACTTCTTGTGCCTGCTGCAATCCGTAGAGAAACTGCGGAGTCGGCAAAACCTGGATGTCTCCAAATCGCTCGCGCGCCGCGGCGAATTTTGCGAAGACATCCGGATACATGAGATAGCTCATCAAGTCGGTGCGCTCGCGCGTGCCGGTCAGGCTGGCGACTTTGGCCGCGGCCTGTTCGAAATCGACCGGCGGCAGCAGTTCGCCAGGGCGGCCTGAACGGGGCTTCTCTCCGTGCAGCACGATGTTTTGCAGCTTTTCGGGCCAGCCGCCTTCGGGCTGTCCCAGCGAGCCCCGGAACATCTCGGCTACCGAGTTCGGAAGCGTCAGATGATGATCCAGGGGCAGGTTTTCCAGATCCTTCACGCTGATCCCGTGGCTGACCAGATAGAGAGCCAGATCGCCGACTACTTTGCTTGAAGGCGTGACCTTGACGATATCCCCGAACGCCATGTTGACGTCGGCGTACATGCGCGCGACTTCCGGCCACCGATTTCCCAGTCCGAGCGCTTCAGCCTGCTGCTTGAGATTGGTATATTGCCCGCCGGGCATTTCGTGGATGTAAACTTCCGCCGTGCCGGATTTGGGCGCTTGATCGAACGCGGTGTAATAAGTCCGCACCACTTCCCAATAGTCGGAACAGCGATTCAGAGCATCGAAGGACAAGCCGGTATCGCGCTCGGTGTGCGCAAGCGCGGCGACGATGGAATTCAGATTCGGCTGGCTGGTGGCGCCGCTCATTGCCGAGATCGCGGTATCGGCGACATCGACGCCGGCTTCGGAGGCTTTCAA
>JBOGMI010001089.1:0-1589 GCA_050746645.1 Bryobacteraceae bacterium
CTTCGGACGACAATCGACAAGACCCGGTTATTGGCGGGCTCAAGCGAACTCCTCAGAAGCGACCGTTCGGTTGGAGTGACTATCGCGAAGGACATGTCAGGCCGCCAGTGCCTGATATGGAGGCTTCATCTCCACATCGCGATGGCACTCGGTGATGTCAGGCACTCGGCCGAGGGGGTCGGCATAGGCGAAGGCTGCACCGACTCCCCCGCACCATTCGTGCGCGAACCTGTCCCAAAATGCCGACATAATAAAGATAAGAAAAACAAATCCAATATTGCACACTTCATTAACAACAAAAACTTAAACTTGTGGCTTGACGTAATGCATTTTCCTTGCTAAGCGGGTTCGGTTGCAGTTTACGCATGGCCCCGCAGCAAATCGCCTGTGAACTGCGCAGAGCCTCCCAAAATCCTCGCGCGCGTGTCGACGTTCCGGCCATCACAAAACGTACATCCGCGCGAAGAACCATTACCGGGCAGAGTAAATCACGATGTCGCACATCTCACGAAACGCGCTGATTGGGCTCCTGTGTGTTGTATGCATATTTTCGATAAGCAAACTGCAGGCTGGGGTACTTGGCCATGAAGAAGGTCATTATTCACCCGAACAATCAAGTGGCAACCGTAACGGGAACAACGAGCTGCACAGTTACCCTATAGTCTCCGGGATCGGGGCTGCGTTGTCGATTACGCCCGCTGGACCTCGCATCAGGGAGGTCATCCCAAATTCGGCCGCTGCACACAACGGGGGGCTTCACGCTGGTGACCTTATCCTTGCGATTGATACCAACAATCGAATCATCAGCCTCAAGGGCAAGTCCTTGGGGAAAGTCGTAAGCCTGATTCGTGGTCCAGTAGGGACCTCGATAACATTGAGTGTGAGATCCAGTAATGGCAAGAACTCGCTTGTCACGATAACGCGAGAATCCGTGCCGATACCATTGCCCTCCTACCGGGGTCTGTTGAATAAAGTGGTTCCGAACGTGCCGTTTACGACGCTGCAACGATCTTCACCAATGAGACTATCGGACTACAAAGGCAAGGTCGTTGTTTTGGATCTGTGGGGCCCGTGGTGCGGTGCTTGCTATGCTCCGTTGGACAAATTGCAGTTGATTGTGGCTAAGCACCCCCAGTGGAAAGGTCGCGTGGTGTTTCTGGCCGCGAGTATCCACGCCAGTCGAGCAGCAGATTTGAAGGCAATCCGGCAAAGAGGCTGGAACAAGATCACCTTCCTTTCCCTGTCACTGACGAATCTGAAGAGGATGCAAATCCAAGTCGTCCCCACGTTGCTCGTAATCTCACAGAGCGGCAGGATCGCTGCCGTTGGCGATCCCCACGCGGTCCCGATCGAGTCAATCGTCTCCAAACTACTGTTGCGTACTGGGGCGGCCTGAGGCGTTCAGTCCAGCCATCCGGTCCTGGACCGAATGGCCTAGTTGCGTTGATCATGATCCCGACGGCACGTTTTCTCGGCGTTTCCAAGCCGGCGACCGCAGAAATCAGCTTGCCCGAAAACGGCCAGTCGCGAGGGACCGCAATGGGCCGGTACTTGGCATACCTGACCCGTCTCTCGACTCAATCCTGCGA
>JBOGMI010001090.1:0-3208 GCA_050746645.1 Bryobacteraceae bacterium
CGGGATCGAGCACGCTAAGGAAGAATGCCGCGAAGCACGCGGCGTCCGGTTCGCCGAGAGCGCCGTTCAAGACTTGCGCCACAGTCTGCGCCGGCTGCGCCGAAGCCCCGGCTTTACAGCGGTAGCCGTCGGCACCTTGGCACTCGGAATCGGAGCGACTGCAGCAATTTTCTCCGTTGTCGATTCGGTCTTGATCCGGCCGCTTCCTTTCGCGGCGCCTGCACGATTGGCCGCCCTGTTTCAAACTCCAGGCCACATCGGAGGCGTGATGGGATGGGCTGTTACTGGCCCAGACTTCCTTGATTGGCAGCGCCAAAACCATAGCTTTAGCGGCATTGCCGCGGTTTCACAAAATGCGGCTGATGTCAGCCGTTCGGGCGCCAACCCCGAATTCGCGCACGGCGAAAAGGTGACGGCAAACTACTTCGATGTCCTCGGAGTCCAGGCATCTTTGGGCCGTACTTTCGCAGCAACTGAGACTCACCCCGGCCCGGGACACGTAGTCATTCTCAGCTATTCGCTTTGGCAACAAATCTTTGGCGGCAGCCCGAACGCGATTGGCAAAAAGGTTTACATCAACGACTGGCCCTTTGTGGTGATCGGAGTCATGCCCGCGAACTATCATGATCCGCGCACTTGGTCGAACCCGGAATCGAACTATTGGATTCCGCTACCCACGCAACAACTCAAGGAAAACCGCGGTTCCCACATGTACGGGGTTTTCGGCCGGCTGGCGCCGGGCGTCACCTTCGCCAAAGCGCAGGACGATATTAGCAGGATCGCGGCGCAAGACGCGCAGCTGTTCCCCAACACCAACGCGAATATAGGCGCTCGCGTGTCATCGCTTAAAAAGGTGAGTCTCCAAACCTTTGAAGCAGGCCATTTTCAGTCCGTACGGCCTGCCATCCTTTTGCTCCAGATTGCCGCCGCAATGCTGCTTCTGGTGGCCTGCGCCAATGCCGCCAACCTCGTGCTTTCCAGGTTGCTGGGCAGGCAAAGGGAACTGGGTCTTCGCGCTGCCATCGGGGCAAGCCGGACTCGCCTGGCGGCCCAACTCCTAATTGAAAACGTGCTGCTGTCGGTGATCGCCGGAGTTTTCGGCCTTCTTCTTGCGGTGTGGTTTAAGAACCTACTCGTAGCGCTAGCTCCCAAGGGCTACCTGCCTCCGACTGCGGACGTTCACCTGAATACGGGAGTTCTGTTTTTTACATTCTTGGTTTCGTTACTCGCCGGGATCTTGTTGGGGCTGGTTCCCGTCTGGCGCGCATCTCGCTTGCAGGCGAACGAGGTTCTGAAAGAGAGCGCGCCAAGTGCCGGCGAATCGCGATCGAAACTACGGGTTCGCAACATACTGCTGGTTGCCGAGATTGCAACCTGTTTCGTGCTGCTAGCCGGCAGCGGTCTTCTGGTGCGGAGTCTTCAATCTCTACTCACGGTCAATCCTGGATTTGATCCGCGCGACTTTTATAGCACCGGTCTGAATCTGCCGGCCCGGCGCTATTCCAAACCGGACCGGATAGTTGATTTCTTCACTGCGGTGCAGGCCCGGGTGTCCGCTCTGCCCGGTGTCCAGGCCGCGGGCTTCACCTCCGCCCCGCCGTTCGCGGTAAACGCAAGGACTGCTATTACGGCGGAAGGCCATGCGCCGCAAACCATGACGACAGGCGGCCCATTGCCACAGATCTGCACTGTGAGTCTGGGCTTCTTTAGAGCTGCCGGGGTTCCTATTCTTCGAGGCCGTAGTTTCATGCCAGCAGATATCAACAATAACAACCGAACGATCATTGTCAACAGGGCGTTTGCCCGGTATTTTTGGCCCGGCCAGAACCCCATCGGAAAGCACGTGAATTTTCAGGAACAGCCTCCCCTATGGCGAACGGTCGTAGCGGTCGCCGGGGATGTCCGCCAGCAGGGGCTCGCAGCGCAAGCGTTGCCGGAGATCTATTTGCCGCTGACCAAAGAAACGGCTGAAGCCCAGACCCGAATGTATTTGGTCATGCGCAGCCCGTTGGCCGGCGGGGTGCTTAGGCGAGAGGTCGAGCGCCAGGTGTGGGATGTGGACAGCACGATTCCTCTTACGCAAATCCAGACCGGAGATGAAATTTTGGGCGGCTGGGTAGGATATTTGCGCTACCGCACAATACTACTCAGCAGCTTCGGATTGGTCACTCTCCTCATATCGGCAATGGGCGTTTATGGGGTGATCGCATTCTCCGTTGCCCAGCGAACCCGCGAGATCGGGATTCGAATGGCGCTTGGAGCGCAGAAAGAGCACGTGCTGAGGATGATCCTCCGGCAGGGTTTGAAACTTGTGTTCGTAGGAATTGCCGTGGGAATCGCCGCTGCTTTGGCGATGGCGCGCTTGCTCGCAGGCTTGCTGTATGGTGTAAAGCCGACAGATCCGGTCACATTGATAGCCGTGACTTCGATTCTTGTGCTTATTGTGCTGCTTGCGTCGTATGTTCCGGCGCGGCGGGCAGCTAACGTGGATCCGGCGATAGCGCTGCACTACGAGTGAGCGATGGAGAGCAGACGATGTTGAGCGATCTCGTTTATCGCCTCCGCGCCCTATTCCGCCGGAGCACAGTGGAGGCCGAAATGGGCGACGAACTGCGGTTCCATTTCGAACAGGAAGTAAACAAGTACGAGAAATCCGGCCTGCCCCACGAAGAAGCCCTGCGCCGCGCCCGCCTTGCATTCGGCGGCATGGAGCCGCCTATGAAAAATACCCGCGGAAAATTCTATGACACGCACCACCAGAGCCGCGCACAAGCAACTCACAGACGAATCGGAGCGAATGGCCGCGTGCCTTTGCTCCGCGGTTGACGCCGCGGCGGAGGCCGAAGTCTACGCGGCGACGCGCAAAGGCAGGACCTTGCAGTTCGCGTCCGAGGACGTCCGGGCAATCGCGCTCTCGCTGTACGTTCGCCGTCGCGACGAAAGCGAGCCGCAGAGACCGCCAGCGGCATTCGCGCGATCGGATGGTGGCTGAAATTTCAGCGCTCACAGGCATGAATAGAACTATGAACACCTCCGCTACTCGAAAAAGTAAGTCGGCCAGGTGCTGGAGCCCGTGGAGCAGGCCTTTGGCCTGCCAAGCCGGTTTTCTAACCGGCTTCTCTGCCCGCGCGGAGCAGGTGCCGCCAAGAGTGGTGGCATGGCAGCCCGAAGGGCTGCTCCACGGATCTGCCCGGGAGATTAACCCATG
>JBOGMI010001091.1:0-1674 GCA_050746645.1 Bryobacteraceae bacterium
CGTGATCGCTGGTGAAGTGTTGCCGATGGTACATGTCGGAATTCATCGACTTGTTCCAGGACTCCATGTACGCGTTGTCGGTCATGCGACGTGGCCGATTGACGCTCTGAACCATGCCGGCCTGGGCCAGGGCCTGCTTGTAGTCACTGGCGAGGAACTCCACCCCACGGTCGCTGTGGACCACGGTGCCCGGCAACGGTTGACGATGGCATATGGCCGCACGCAGGGCGCGGCGAGTCAGGTCTGCGGACTTTTCCCTGCCAAGCGCCCAGCCGAGCAGGCGGCGTGAATGGCGGTCCATGACCGTGGCCAGGTAGCGCCACGCGCCCGAGACCTTCAAATACGTCACATCCGTGACCCACACCTGGTCGATTCGATCCACCGTCATCGCGTGCACCTGATTGCCGACACTGGCGAAGAACCGGCCCAGCCCGGGCAGACGCCGATACAGCTTGGCCGAGCAGGCCTGCACCGCATGTTCGCGCATCAGGCGTTCGATCCGTCGCCGGCCGACGCGTTCGCCCTGACGACGCAACGCGGCGTGCACCCGCGGGCTGCCGTAGGTCTGCCGACTGGCGCGGTGCACCTGACGCACGCGCTCGATCAGACGCGCGTCCTCCTGCGCACGCTCGCTCGCCGGTCGATCGCGCCACGCGTAGTAGCCGCTGGGGCTGACCCCGAAGAGGTGGCACAGCCCTCTCACCGGGTAGTGCTTTTGCTGCCGCTCGATGAAGGCAAAGCGTTCGCTTTTCGAGCGGAAGTGAACGCGATCGCTTTTTTTGGCTCTTCCCCTGATCGTGTGGGTACTTTAGCGTGGGGGGATGAGAGACAAGCAGCTGTATCAGCAGATTCTTGGGATCGAATCGCCGTGGCGTGTGACGGCGGTCGATGTGTCGATGGAAGAAGGTGAAGTCAAGGTAGAGGTAGAGGCCAGACCTGGCACGCAGCATCGCTGTCCTGCCTGCGGCAAGCGTTGTCCGGGATATGACCGGCGCAGGCGGCGGTGGCGGCACCTGGATACGTGTCAGCTCAAGACCATTCTGGAAGCTGAGGTGCCGCGGGTGGAGTGTCCGGAGCACGGGGTGGTGATGGTGAAGGTGCCGTGGGCGGAGCCCGGATCAGGCTTCACGGCGCTGTTCGAGGCGCTGGTCATCGATTGGCTCAAGGAAGCCAACACAGCGGCGGTGTCCCGCCGCCTGGAGGTGAGCTGGAACGCCATCGACGGCATCATGCAGCGGGCAGTCACACGTGGCCTTGCGCGTCGCAAGCGCGCGCCAGCACGGCACATTGGGGTTGATGAGACTTCGTTTCGCAAGGGCCACGACTACGTCACGGTGGTCTCGGACGGCAAGACGGTGCTGCACGTGGCCGATGAGCGCAAGCAGGCGAGCCTGGAGGCGTACTACGCCGATTTGGACGAGGTGGAACGGATGGCGATCGAGAGCGTATCGATGGACATGTGGCCGGCCTTCATCCATGCGACACGCGCAGCGTTGCCCGACGCGGATACCAAGATCGCCTTCGACAAGTTCCATGTCGCCAAGTATCTGGGTGACGCTGTGGACAAGGTCCGGCGTGCCGAGCACAAGGCCCTGCGTGCGCAAGGCCGTGAGGACCTGATGCGCAGCAAGTACCTGTGGCTGCGCAACCCCGGGAACATGCCGCGTGAGCAGT
>JBOGMI010001092.1:0-1336 GCA_050746645.1 Bryobacteraceae bacterium
TTGGGATTCTCCGGCAAGGCTTCGAGTACTTCGCGAGGCATGGCGACAAGAGCGCGTGCGGTCGCGGTCCGGCGCGTCTCCTGCTTTTCGGAGATATCGACCATGGAAGCGTGCCCGGCGTCGTCGAAATGAGACAAGCGCTTCATGGTTTCAGCATCGCGCGGATCGTATCGCCTGCCTCCCAAGTTTGGCGGTCGTGATCGGCAACCAGAAACACGTTTGCTTTCGCCAGAGCGGGGACATCGCTCGATCCTTGCCAGGAAATATGCCGAAGATGCTGGCCGTCTTCGCTGAGCCGCGCGGGAAGAAAGCGCGTCAGGCCGCCCCTATGCCGGAACGGAGCCTCGAGTTGTGCCGAGAGTAGCGGCAGCAGCGGTTCGCTTAGACCGCCCAGAACTTCCAGCGCAGGCCTTGCGAAAAGCTGAAAAGTAACCAGCGAGGAACCAGGATTGCCCGGTAGCCCGAAGACCGGATGGCCGCGCGCCGTTCCGAATGCGGTGGGTTGGCCGGGCTGGATGCGCACGCGTTCGAAATGAAATTCCGTTCCCAGCTCGCGCAATACCGGCTTGACCAGATCGTATTTGCCGGCCGAAACGCCGCCGGTGACCACAAGCAGATCGTGTGTGAGACCACGCTCGAGCAAGGGCCACAGCGCGTCTCTCGTATCGTGTGCGACCGGAAGCACGGTGGGCACACCGCCGCTTGCGCGCACCAGCGCGGCGAGCATGGATGCATTCGAATTGCGGATCTGGTGCGGAGCGGGCGTTTCCTCGACCGGCACGATCTCATCGCCGGTCGCGAGAATGGCAACCGACGGGCGCGCAAATACCGAAACGGACGCATGGCCCGTCATCGCAAGGCTGGCGATGTGGCTCGCGTCGAGGCGTACACTAGCGGCAACGAGAACCGCGCCACGAGAAGCTTCCGTGCCGCGATTATTGATGAACTGCCCAGGTTCGGCGGGCCGGTCAATGCGTACTTCAGCCATACTGACGCGTTCGGTGTGCTCTACCATGACCACCGCATCGGCCTCATCCGGAACCGGAGCTCCGGTCATGATCTCCATTGCTTCACCGTCGCGCAGAGCAGGCCGGCCCTCCTCGCCGGCGCGAATTTCGCCGCGCACCGTGAGCGTTCCCGGCAGGTTCGCCGAGTGTACGGCGAAACCGTCGCGCAGCGAGCGCCGCAGCGCCGGATAATCCCGGTCGGCCAGCGCAGACTCGGCGAGCACGCGTCCGTGCGCTTCGTCGAGCGGTACGGTTTCGTGCTTAGGTTTCGCTTCGAGCGCGCGAACGGTCTCAATGACAATCCGCCGCGCCTCTTCGAACCTGAGGGT
>JBOGMI010001093.1:0-2431 GCA_050746645.1 Bryobacteraceae bacterium
TGCCGCTCGACAGCACCCCCGACGAGATCGCCGACGCGATCGAAGAATTCAAGGACGCCGGCATCATACTGGTGGGCTGCGGCGCCGTCTATTTCCTCAAGGACGACGAAGGCGATATGCGCCGCAAATTCGAGTACGCCAAGCGCGCGGGATTTCCGCTTATCGTCGCCGGCCCCACTCAGGTCACGCTGCCCAAGCTGGAAAAATTCGTAAAGGAATACGACATCAAGCTCGCGGTACACAATCATGGGCCGGAAGACAAGCATTTCCCCACGCCGCAAAGCGTGCTCAAAATCGTCCGCCATCTCGACCCGCGCATGGGATGCTGCATCGATATCGGCCATACCGTCCGCACCGGCGTGGATATCGTGAAGACCATCGCCGAAGTTGGCCCGCGCCTGCTCGACATGCACGCCAAGGATCTCGCCAATCTGCGTGTGAAATCGAGCCAGGTCGCCGTCGGAGACGGCAAGATCCCGTTTCCGCGGATATTCCTGCAGTTGATCAAAATGAAGTACGGCGGCTGCGTCAATCTGGAATACGAAGTTCATCCCGAAGACCCAATGCCCGGCATGCAGAAGAGTTTTTCTTTTATGCGCGGCGTGCTGGCGGGGATTGAGGCGCAGCGGTCCGAGGCTTAACTCCGAATCCGGCTGCGCGCCGCGGGTTCGGAAACCGCCGCGCCGTTGCCGTTTTCGCCGGCGGCATAGCTTTCGAGTTCCGGAATTTCAATCAGCGTTTCAGTACCTTCGCCGGGCGTGCTCGCGATGCGCATGCGGTAGCCGCTCCCGAACAAGACCCGCAGACGCTCGTTCACGTTGCTCACGCCGATGCCGCTGTGGAAGAGCGCGCCCAGCTCCGCTTCCTGAATGCCGACGCCGTTATCTTCAATACACATGTGCAGGCGCGCGCCCTCCAGCCAGATGCGCAGCCGCACCTCGCCACCGTCAACTTTGCTGGCCAGGCCATGTTTGATCGAGTTCTCGACGATGGGCTGCAGGATCATGCTGGGCACCAAGCGGTCGAGAGCTTCCGCATCCACCTGCTTGTCAAAGCGCAATTTGTCGCCGAAGCGGACCATCTCGATCGCAAGGTAATCGTCGATAAAGGAGATCTCTTCGCGCAGCGGCACGAAGTTATCGGTCTTGCGCAGCCGCCGCCGCAGAATGTTAGAGAGTTGATAAACCATGCTCCGGGCCCGAGCGGGATCGACGCGGATCAGCGTGGAAACGGAGTTGAGAGTGTTGAACAGAAAATGAGGGTTGATCTGGTTGGTCAGCGCGGCCAGATGGGCCTCGTTCAGCCGCGCGCGCTCCTCTTCCAACTGCCGCTCGGCACGGAAGCTGCTCCAGATCCGTAACGGCAGGGCGACCGTGAAGAGAGTGGTCGCCATACAGGCCACAAACAACCACGAATCCGCGCGAATACGGTCGAACAAAAAGAACGTGCCGTGAACAGGAAACATATGGTTCACCGCCCAGCGCAGAACCTCGGCGAGGACGATCAGGATGTTGCAGCCGACATTAAAAGCGCCGGGCGCGATCGCGGGCCGCTGAACGCGATGGCGCCTCAGCAGCACAGTCTGTTTGATCAGCCGATACAAGTTCAGATCGATGAACGGCGAAAAATTCCAGATGTCCTCGCGCTGCTCCGCTAAGTCGTGCATCAGCGCTCCGATCAGTCCCGCGGTCGCAAACAGCGGCATCGACATAAACCTGCCGGTGAACATGTCGGGCAGGCAGACGCAAAGTCCGGTGACCAGGCCGCTCACATAGCCGCCCAGCATGCCCGCGATCAGCGCGCCCTCGAAAGCCAGGTCAATGGCCTGATATTGCTGTGGGCTGAGAATGCGAACCGCTGCGCTGGCCCCATAGAGCACCGAAAAGATGAAAGCGAGCTGGAGCCGGTCGGCCACCGTCCGCTCATCGCGCAGCAGGATTCGTTGAATGCTCCCGAAGCGCATGAGGATGCTGGCGATGGATGCCGAGACGGCGACCTTGAGCAGGAGCGCCGCTAATTGTTGTTGGGTCAGGGTTTCCTCTCGGGCTTTCTATAATATTGTCTTAAACCTCCACACCAGTTAGGATCACTTTGCCCGAACTTACCCTGAACAAAGTTGCCGAGGCCGATTTCCCCAGCCGGTTCGGCCATTTCCGCATCTTCGGATTCGAACTCGTACGCCCGGCGGAAACCGAGGAGGCGCTCGCACTGACGCTGGGCGACCTTTCCGCCGCGCTGGGGCCGCCGCTGGTACGTATCCATTCCCAGTGCCTGACCGGCGACGTTTTTCATAGTCTGCGCTGCGATTGCCGCTCCCAGCTCGAACTCGCCCTCGACCAAATCGCCGGGGAGGGCCGCGGATTGCTGATCTACGAGCACCAGGAAGGGCGGGGAATTGGGCTGCTCAACAAGCTCCGCGCCTATGAATTGC